>NZ_JBFRFE010000496.1:0-3294 GCF_052114665.1 Stenotrophomonas sp. 2YAF22
GTCCTGCGCACACGGCAAGACCGGGGTTGGGCGTCCTGCCCAACCCGCCCGAGGTATACCTCGGGCCCATGCGGCTCACGCCCCCGCAACCGGACCCACCCCGCCTTCGACAGATTCCTGCGATCTGTCGGAMCGRCGTTCTGTGTTGCTGTTGGTGGGTGTCGACCKTGGTCGACACGTAGATTCACGCCATGCGTGGATCAGGAATTGCAGTGAGCATGAACGGACATCGGATCGTTCGCCCGGAAGTGCCATGAGACAATTGGAAGCAATCCGGCTGCTTCCAGCCGCCCATGCGGCCCGTTTTCTTCCTGATGTCCACTTCTTCCCCCCGCATCGCCACCACGTCCCCGCGCATCGCTCTGGGCGGCATCGGCCTGGCTGCGATCGGCGCCATTGCTGCCTCGGGCAAGGCGATCATCGTCAAGCTGGGGCTGCGCCATGGCGTGGACGCGACCACGCTGCTGGCGCTGCGCATGCTGATGGCGCTGCCGCTGTTCGTGCTGATGGCGGTGTGGGCCTCGCGCCGTGCGGCGCCGCTGTCGTGGGCCGACCGCGCGCGCGTGCTGTGGCTTGGCTTCACCGGTTACTACCTGTCCAGCCTGCTGGATTTCCAGGGCCTGCAGTACATCAGCGTGACCCTGGAACGGTTGATCCTGTACTTGAACCCGACCCTGGTGCTGCTGATCAACGTGCTGCTGGCGCGGCAGCGGCCGGGTCGCTGGCAGGTCGGCGCGCTGGTGCTGAGCTATATCGGCGTGCTGATCGCCTTCGGCCACGATCTGCAGCGTGAGGGCGGGCAGATCATCCTCGGCAGCCTGCTGGTGCTGGGCAGTGCACTCAGCTATGCGCTGTACCTGTTCGGCAGTGGGCAGGTGGTGGCGCGCATCGGTGCGGTGCGGCTGACCGCCTATGCCAGCTGCGTGGCCAGCGCGCTGGTGCTGCTGCATTTCGCGGTGACCCATCCGCTGCCGCTGCTGTGGCAGGCTCCGGCGCCGGTGCAGTGGCTGTCGCTGGTCAACGCCACCGTGTGCACGGTGCTGCCGGTGCTGGCGATCATGCTGGCGGTGCAGCGCGTGGGTTCGTCGCTGGCCGCGCAGGTCGGTATGCTGGGCCCTGTTTCCACCATCGTGATGAGCCTATGGCTGCTCGACGAACCGATGGGGCCGGCGCAGATCGCCGGCACCGTACTGGTGCTGATCGGCGTACTGCTGGTGACCCGCCTGCGACGCTGACGCCGGAGCAGGCGCGTGCGCGCATCCTGGCGGTGATCCGTGCGATTCCGCCTGGCAAGGTGATGGGCTACGGCCAGGTGGCGATGCGTGCCGGCCTGCCTGGGCGCGCGCGGTTGACCGCACGCATCCTCGGCCAGAACGACGATCCAGACCTGCCCTGGCACCGCGTGCTGCGCTCGGATGGGCGCATTGCCATGGAAGAAGGGTCGGCCGGCTGGCGCGAGCAGTCGCAGCGGCTGCGTGCCGAGGGCGTAGTGGTGGAGAATGGCCGGGTGCGGATGCCCGCGACCGATCCGGTTGCAGCGCTGGATGCGGCCGTGTGGGGCCCCGGTTGAGCGCCGCTGGCGACTGAACAGGCTACGCCTGCCGGTCGCCAACAAGACACGGTGCTGCGGCTATGATGGAGGCCGTTCCATGCCGGTGTCCCCATGTTCCCGCGACTGCCAACCGTCACCAAGGCCCTGTTGATCGCCAACGCGATCCTGTTCCTGCTGCAGCAGCCGTTCCTGCTCGGCATGCAGACCTTCGAGCCGTTCATGCTGCAGCCGCTGCAGCAGGGCTTCGATGCGTTCTCGCCGGGCGGCAATTTCCAGCCCTGGCAGCTGCTGACCTACGGCTTCCTGCACGGCAGCTTCTTCCATCTGTTCTTCAACATGCTGGCCGTCTTCATGTTCGGCGCGCCGCTGGAACAGACCTGGGGTGAGAAGCGCTTCCTGACCTATTACCTGGTGTGCGTGGTCGGTGCCGGCGTGTGCCAGTTGCTGGTCGGTACGATGCTCGACAATCCGGCCACGGTGCTGGGCGCGTCCGGTGGTGTGTTCGGCCTGCTGCTGGCTTACGGCATGCTGTTCCCCAACCAGCGGGTGATGCTGCTGTTCCCGCCGATTCCGATGAAGGCGCGTACGTTCGTGATCCTGTTCGGTGTCGGCGAGCTGGTGCTGGGCATGACCGGCTGGCAGCCGGGCGTGGCCCATTTCGCGCACCTGGGCGGCATGCTGTTCGGCTGGCTGCTGATCCGCTACTGGCGCGGCCAACCGCCGTTCAACAAGCGTCGTCCGCCCGGCCCGCCGAAGCGCCCGAACCACCTGCGCAGCGTGAAGTGAGGCGCAGGTGGGTGCCAACCTTGGTTGGCACACCTTGTCCCACGCGGGTAGGTGCCAACCTTGGTTGGCACGCATTTCATGCATCGGCCAACACCACCTGCGCCGCGTTGTGCCCGGGCGCKCCGGTCACCCCACCGCCCGGATGCGTGCCCGCGCCGCACAGATACAGGCCGGGCAGGGCGCCACGATAGCCGGCCTGGCCAACCATGGGCCGCGCCGAGAACAGCTGGTTGGCGCTGAGCGCACCGTGGAAGATGTCGCCACCGATCAGCCCGAACGTCCGTTCCAGATCCAAGGGTGACAGTGCCTGTCGACCAAGCACGCTGTCGGCGAAGCCGGGAGCGTAGTGATCGACGGTGGCGATCATCAGGTCGGCAACGGTATCGCGGTGATCATCCCAGTGACGGCCATCGGGCAGCACCGGTGCCACGTGCTGGCAGAACAGGCTGGCCACATGCTGCCCGGGTGGCGCCAACGAGTCGTCCAGCGTGCTCGGAATCAGCATCTCCACGATCGGCTCGCGCGACCACCCCTCGCGGCGTGCATCCAGCCAGGCACGGTCCATGTAATCCAGGCTGGGCGCCATGATGATGCCTGCACTGAGGTGATCGCCGGGGCCGGGCAGGGCGCGGAAATCCGGCAGCCGCGACAGCGCCACGTTCATCCGGAACGTGCCCGAGCCGCAGCGCCAGTTCGCCATGCGTTCACGGGTGGTGACGGGAACCTGGGCGGGCTGCAGCAGTTGTTCGTACAGCAGCTTCGGGTTGACGTTGGCCACCACGGCACGTGCGCGCAGGCTCTCGCCGCCGGACAGCGCGACGCCGACCACGCGCCCGTCCTCAACCAGCAGGCGCTGCACGCCGGCATCGACGCGCAGCTCGGCGCCGGCCGCACGCGCGGACGCGGCGATGGCCTGGCTGATCGCGCCCATGCCACCGATGGCGTGGCCCCACGCG
>NZ_JBFRFE010000497.1:0-3269 GCF_052114665.1 Stenotrophomonas sp. 2YAF22
ATCGTGCAGTTCAAGCGTCCGGACGACTACGTGCTGCGCCGCAAGGCCGAGATCGAAGCGATGACCCCGGCACAGGTGCAGCAGGCGGCAGCGGAGATCAAGCCGCAGGCGCTGACCTGGGTGGTGGTGGGTGACCTCAAGCAGACCGAAGCGGCCGTGCGCGCCTTGAACCTGGGCGAAGTGACCGTGATCGATGCCGAAGGCAACCCGGTCAAGAAGTAAGGGATGTGCCTGCCCGCTCCGGCGGGCAGGCCTCCGGTGGTAGTGCCGGCCGCTGGCCGGCAACCTCACGATGGGGGCTCACCGGCTATCCCTGATTCAGACGGTTCAGGCACACTCCTGACATTCCCTTCCAGGATCCTGCCCATGCGCGTTCTGCTGCTGTCGTCCCTGTTGCTCACCGTCACCGCCTGCACCTGGGTGCCGATCGAACCGGCCGGCAAGGCGACCCGCGTGCTGCCGGCAGGCCCGGTACCGGCCGGCTGCATCTCCAAGGGCGAAGTGGTGGTGACCGTGAAGAGCAAGGTCGGCTTCTACAACCGCAACCCGCTGCGCGTGCAGGAAGAGCTGGAAACCCTGGCCCGCAACGAGGCCCCGACCACCGGCGCCAATGTCGTGCAGGCCGCTGCGGCCCCGGCCGATGGCAGCCAGCGCTTCGCCGCCTTCCAGTGCCCGCCGCGCTGAATCCTTCACCATACGGCCAAGGCTGAATTCGTAAAGATGCGGTGAAGGGCCGGGGGGTTATAGAATAGCGCCCCCTTTGCCTGAGCCTTGGCGCTAACCTCGATGCTCTTCAAGAATGTCTCGATTGCCGGCCTGGCTCACGTTGATGCGCCGCACACGCTGACGACCAAGGAAATCAACGAACGCCTGCAGCCGACGCTGGATCGCCTTGGTATCCGTACCGACGTCCTCGGCGACATCGCCGGCATCCACGCGCGCCGCCTGTGGGACAACGGCGTCCTGGCGTCCGATGCGGCCACCATGGCTGGCCGCAAGGCGCTGGAAGACGCAGGCATCGATGCGACGCAGGTCGGCCTGTTGATCAACACCTCGGTCAGCCGTGACTACCTGGAGCCGTCCACCGCTTCCATCGTGTCCGGCAACCTCGGTGTCAGCGACGAGTGCATGACCTTCGACGTCGCCAATGCCTGCCTGGCCTTCATCAACGGCATGGACATCGCTGCGCGCATGCTTGAGCGCGGTGAGATCGACTATGCGCTGGTGGTGGATGGCGAGACCGCCAACCTGGTGTACGAAAAGACCCTGGAGCGGATGACCGCGCCGGACGTCACCGCCGACGACTTCCGCAACGAGCTGGCGGCGCTGACCACCGGTTCCGGTGCGGCCGCGATGGTGATGGCCCGTTCGGAGCTGGTCCCCGACGCGCCGCGCTACAAGGGTGGCGTGACCCGCTCGGCCACCGAGTGGAACCAGCTGTGCCTGGGCAACCTGGACCGCATGGTCACCGACACCCGCATGCTGCTGATCGAAGGCATCAAGCTGGCCCAGAAGACCTTCGCCGCCGCCAAGATCGCACTGGGCTGGGCAGTGGAAGAGCTGGACCAGTTCGTCATCCACCAGGTCAGCCAGCCGCACACCGCTGCGTTCATCAAGAATTTCGGCATCGATCCGAAGAAGGTCATGACCATCTTCGGTGAGCACGGCAACATCGGTCCGGCCTCGGTGCCGATCGTGCTGAGCAAGCTCAAGCAGCTGGGCAAGCTGAAGAAGGGCGATCGCATCGCGCTTCTGGGCATTGGTTCTGGCCTGAACTGCTCGATGGCTGAAGTGGTCTGGTAAGCAGCCCGCTGCGTTGATTCCAAGGGCCGGTTTACCGGCCCTTTTTACAGGTGCGATCCGATGTCCCAGCTTCCCGGTTACCCCGCCCACCCGCAGCGTTTCGAGGTCCGCCCCGGCCTGTCGATGAACTATCTCGACGAGGGCCCGCGCGACGGCGAGGTAGTGGTGATGGTGCACGGCAACCCGTCGTGGAGCTATTACTGGCGCACGCTGGTGGCCGGCCTGTCGGACAAATACCGCTGCATCGTGCCGGACCATATCGGCATGGGCCTGTCGGACAAGCCCGACGACAGCCGCTACGAGTACACGCTGCAGTCCCGCGTGGATGATCTGGATGCGCTGCTGAAGCATCTGGGCATCACCGGCCCGGTGACGCTGGCCGTGCACGACTGGGGTGGCATGATCGGCTTCGGCTGGGCGCTGTCGCACCACGACCAGGTCAAGCGCCTGGTGGTGCTCAACACCGCCGCGTTCCCGATGCCGGCGGCGAAGAAGATGCCGTGGCAGATCGCGCTGGGGCGGCACTGGAAGATCGGCGAGTGGATCATCCGCACCTTCAATGCGTTCTCGTCCGGTGCCTCGTGGCTGGGCGTGGAGCGGAAGATGCCGGCCGACGTGCGCCGCGCCTACGTGTCGCCGTACAACAGTTACGCCAACCGCATCAGCACCATCCGCTTCATGCAGGACATCCCGCTGTCGCCGGCCGACAAGGCGTGGTCACTGCTGGAGCGCGCCGGCAAGGCGCTGCCGTCGTTCGCCGATCGTCCGGCCTTCCTCGGCTGGGGCCTGCGTGATTTCGTGTTCGACCACCACTTCCTGAAGGGCTTCCAGGCGGCGTTGCCGAAGGCGCAGGTGCATGCCTTCGAGGATGCCGGCCACTACGTGCTGGAAGACAAGCATGAAGTGCTGGTGCCGGAGATCCGGGCGTTCCTGGACAAGAACCCGATCTGAAGAGTGTGCCGACCAACGGTCGGCACCCACCGGGAGAATGAACGGGTGGGTGCCGGCCGCTGGTCGGCACGCCTGGGGAAGGGATGGGTGGGTGCCGACCGTTGGTCGGCACGCATGTCATGCCGCAATCGGCGCCTGTGGCGAGGGGCTGTTGCCGTTGTCGTCCGGGTGGTCGTCGTCGTTGTCCGCGCCGTCGCGCCAGCGCCAGTCGGCCAGGGTCAGCGGATCCAGCCCATAGGCGATGCGGGCCTTGTCGCACTGCGGGCTGGCCTTGCCGTATTCCCACGATGCATCCACCTCGCGGCACACGCTGGGGCGGTTGGGGTGGATCGTGCAGCGCGAATAGACGCCGATCTGCGCGTCCAGCGCCACGCAGCGCACCGGCTTGGAATGGGTGCCGCGCATGCACAGGCGGTGCGGGTCGAGCACCTCGGTGAGCTGGTGCGGCACGCCGCCGGGGGTGACCTCGTCCGATTCCATCCAGTGGAAGGCCACGCGGTACTGGGTGCAGCAGG
>NZ_JBFRFE010000498.1:0-3268 GCF_052114665.1 Stenotrophomonas sp. 2YAF22
GATCCCTTTTCACCACGTGAAAAGGGATCTGACCCCTGCCTGACAGGCGGTCTCACCGGGTGAGACACCGGGCTGGCATTGTCGCCCATTGCCCCCATCTGGTCACCTCGGTAGGCTGACCGATTGCCGCCCTTTCGCTGGCCCGGCGGCCCAGCCACGCCCCCACAACCGGATTCCCCATGGCGATGGATTTCATCCGCATCCGCGGCGCGCGGACGCACAACCTCAAGAACATCGACCTCGACCTGCCCCGCGACAAACTGATCGTGATCACCGGCCTGTCCGGTTCGGGCAAGTCGTCGCTGGCGTTCGACACCATCTATGCCGAGGGCCAGCGGCGTTACGTCGAGTCCCTGTCGGCGTATGCGCGGCAGTTCCTGAGCGTGATGGAAAAGCCGGACCTGGACCATATCGAAGGCCTGTCCCCGGCGATCTCGATCGAGCAGAAGTCGACCTCGCACAACCCGCGCTCGACAGTCGGCACGATCACCGAGATCTACGACTACCTGCGCCTGCTGTACGCACGTGTCGGCACCCCGCGCTGCCCCGATCACGGCTATCCGCTGGAAGCGCAGACGGTCAGCCAGATGGTCGACCATATGCTGACCCTGGACCCGGAACAGCGCTACATGCTGCTGGCACCGGTGATCCGCGACCGCAAGGGCGAGCATGCGCAGGTATTCGACCAACTGCGCGCGCAGGGTTTCGTGCGTGTGCGCGTCGATGGCGAACTGTACGAAATCGATGCGGTGCCGCCGCTGGCGCTGCGCCAGAAGCACACCATCGAAGCGGTGATCGATCGCTTCCGCCCGCGCGAAGACATCAAGCAGCGCCTGGCCGAGAGCTTCGAAACCGCCTTGAAGCTGGGTGATGGCATGGCGTCGGTGCAGTCGCTGGACGATGCCGCTGCGACCCCTACCCTGTTCTCGTCCAAGTATTCCTGCCCGGTCTGCGACTACTCGCTGCCGGAACTGGAGCCGCGCCTGTTCTCGTTCAACGCACCGATGGGCGCCTGCCCCGGCTGCGACGGGCTGGGCATGGCCGAGTTCTTCGACCCCTCGCGCGTGGTGGTGCATCCGGAGCTGTCGCTGGCGGCCGGTGCCGTGCGTGGCTGGGATCGCCGCAATGCCTATTACTTCCAGCTGATCGCCTCGCTGGCCAAGCACTACAAGTTCGACACCGACGCGGCGTGGAACTCGCTGCCGGCCAAGGTGCAGCAGGCCGTGCTGTATGGCAGTGGCGAGGAAGCGATCACCTTCACCTATTTCACTGAGGCCGGTGGCCGCACCCAGCGCAAGCACCGCTTCGAAGGCATCATTCCCAACCTCGAACGCCGCTACAAGGAAACCGAATCGGCGGCGGTGCAGGAAGAGCTGGGCAAGTACATCAGCGAACATGCCTGCCCCGAGTGCAACGGCGCGCGCCTGAACAAGGCCGCACGCAACGTGTTCGTGGCGGATCGACCGCTGCCGGAACTGGTGGTGCTGCCGATCGACGAAGCGCTGAAGTTCTTCAGTGAACTGAGCCTGCCGGGCTGGCGTGGCGAGATCGCCGCGAAGATCGTCAAGGAGATCGGCGAACGCCTCGGCTTCCTGGTCGACGTCGGCCTGGATTACCTGACCCTGGAGCGCAAGGCCGACACCCTGTCCGGTGGCGAGGCACAGCGCATCCGTCTGGCCAGCCAGATCGGTGCTGGCCTGGTGGGCGTGATGTACGTGCTTGATGAGCCATCCATCGGCCTGCACCAACGCGACAACGAGCGCCTGCTGGGCACCCTCACCCGCCTGCGCGACCTCGGCAACACGGTGATCGTGGTCGAGCATGACGAAGACGCGATCCGACTGGCCGACTACGTGCTGGACATCGGTCCCGGCGCGGGCGTGCATGGCGGCGAGATCGTCGGCCAGGGCAGCCTGCAGGACCTCCTTGATGCACCGCGTTCGCTGACCGGCCAGTACCTGTCGGGCAAGCGCGCGATCAAGATCCCGGCGCGCCGGCACAAGCCGAACCCGAAGATGACGCTGCATCTGCGTGGCGCCACCGGCAACAACCTGAAGGGCGTGGACCTGGCCATTCCGGCAGGGCTGCTGACCTGCGTGACCGGCGTGTCCGGCTCGGGCAAGTCAACCCTGATCAACGACACCCTGTTCTCGCTGGCTGCCAACGAGATCAACGGCGCCTCGCACCCGATCGCGCCGTACAAGGAGATCGATGGCCTGGACCTGTTCGACAAGGTGGTGGACATCGACCAGTCGCCGATCGGCCGTACCCCGCGCTCGAACCCGGCTACCTATACCGGCCTGTTCACACCGCTGCGCGAACTGTTCGCACAGGTGCCTGAATCGCGTGCGCGCGGCTATTCGCCGGGCCGTTTCAGCTTCAACGTGCGTGGTGGCCGCTGCGAAGCCTGCCAGGGCGATGGCCTGATCAAGGTCGAGATGCACTTCCTGCCGGACGTGTACGTGCCCTGCGACGTCTGTCATGGCAAGCGCTACAACCGTGAAACGCTGGAGATCCTGTACAAGGGCTTCAACATCAACGACGTGCTGGAAATGACCGTCGAAGATGCGTTGAAGCTGTTCGAACCGGTCCCGTCCATCGCCCGCAAGCTGGAGACCCTGGTTGATGTCGGCCTGAGCTACATCAAGCTGGGGCAGAGCGCGACCACRCTGTCCGGTGGTGAAGCGCAGCGCGTGAAGCTGTCCAAGGAACTGTCGCGCCGCGATACCGGCCGCACCCTGTACATCCTCGACGAGCCGACCACCGGCCTGCATTTCCACGACATCGAGGCGCTGCTCGGCGTGCTGCACAAGCTGCGCGACGAGGGCAACACGGTGGTGGTGATCGAGCACAACCTGGATGTCATCAAGACCGCGGACTGGATCGTCGACCTGGGTCCGGAAGGCGGTCATCGCGGTGGCACCATCCTGGTGACCGGCACGCCGGAAGACGTGGCCGCGTGCCCGGATTCGTACACCGGCCAGTTCCTCGCACGGATGCTGCCGTCCACTACTGCGCGACCGGACCAGCCCGCCGCCGTGGCCAACAAGCCCGATGCGCGCCCGCCGCGCAAGGTGAAGCCCGAGAAGCCGGCGAAGAAGGCAGCCGCCGCCAAGAGCACCGGCAAGGCCAGCAAGACCGCCACGGCCGGCACCAAGAAGAAGAAGGACGCCTGATGAGCAGCGAACACAAGATCCTGGCCCGCATTCCGATCAGCGTGCGCTGGCGTGACATGGACAGCATGGGCCACGTCAACAACGCCAAGTAC
>NZ_JBFRFE010000499.1:0-3263 GCF_052114665.1 Stenotrophomonas sp. 2YAF22
GTCCTCACGGCCGCCACGGCCGCGGGTGTTCTCGCGGCGCTGGCTCCCTGCAGTCGGCGCGTTCGGCGGGTGAGCAGGGGCTGCATCTGCTGCTGGGTAACGTCAACCGTGCCGAGCTGAGTGATGACTTCTTCGGCGCGCAGTTGCAGCACCTGCAGGCCTATCGTGCGGCATTGCCGGTGGGCAGCGCACGCCGCGTGGCGGTGGGGCGGGTGCTGGTGCCCACCGAGGGTGTGGATGCGGCCACGCGGCAGCGGATCGAGGCCTTCAGTGCGCAGCGGCATGCGCGCACCCTGGCCCCGCAAGGGCCGCGACGCACGATGTTCGCACCCGACGTGGTCGGCAGCACGGCGCAGATCATCGCGCGGTTGCAGGCCGATCCGCTGCTGCAGCAGGTGGACGAGCTGCGGGTGGAGCTGCCTTATGAACTGCCCGAGCAGGACTACCGGCGCATCCTCAGCACGGTGATCGAGGACATCGCGCCGGCGCTGGGCTGGCGCGCACCTGCGCAAGCGGCGTGATGCCGCCCGTGCCCATAACGGCCGGCAGTCTGCTTATTGCCAACCTGCATCTGCATGGCCGGATCCGACCGTGGATTGTCGAGTTCCGGCGCTGGCATCGGGCCGTCCTTCTCTAGCATCGATATCGAAGCGGCAGTGCATTGCCGGCCCCTACGAGGACGATCCCGTGGCTGTAGACGCAACCCACAAACCCATCCTGTTCCTGCTGGACCGCGAGTTCGAGGACGGCCAGCTGCCCGGCCAACGCTTCTTCTGCCGGCACAGCCTGCTGCTGGAAGGTGCGCTGTCGAGCATCGAGGGCCTGGACGCACAGCTGGATGTGCGCCGCATCGGCTTCAGCCGGCCGCGCCGCGAGGTGATCGCCGAGATCGGTGAGCAGGACCAGTCGCTGCCGAAGCTGGTGCTGCCGCAGGGCGTGGTCAATGAGCACGCCAGTGGTGAATACCAGCAGCGCCAGTACATCTCCGGTGCCGAGCCGATCCTGGCGGCACTGAATGGCCTGCTCGGCATTCCCGTGGCCCATCCCTGAGCGAGGACGTGACGATGAGCTACCTCACCAGCGTGTTGGACAAGAGCCCAGTGGCCGACGGCAGCACGCCCGAACAGGCGCTGCGCAACAGCCTGCAGTTGGCGCAGCGCGCCGAGCAACTGGGTTACCACCGCTACTGGTTTGCCGAACACCATGCCGCGCCGGCGCTGGCCAGCCCGGCACCGGAAGTGCTGGCGGCGTGGGTGCTGGCGCAGACCCGGCGCATCCGCATCGGCAGTGGCGGGGTGATGCTGCGCCACTACGCCCCCTACAAGGTGGCCGAGAATTTCAATCTGCTGGCCGCCCTTGCGCCCGGACGCGTGGATCTGGGCGTGGGCAAGGCGCCGGGTGGTCTGCCGGCATCGACTGCCGCACTGGCCGCCGGTCGCCCGGCGTTCGCCGATTTCGACCAGCAGTTGCGCGACCTGGAAGGCTATCTGTCCGATGCGCAGGCCGACGCTCAGGCGCGGCCGATTCCGCAGACGCCACCGGAGCGCTTCCTGCTGGGCGCGAGTCCACAGAGTGCGCGGCAGGCCGCAGAGCTTGGCTGGCGCTTCGTCTACGCCGCGCACTTCGATGGCGACCCGAAGCACATCGAGGCCGCCTTCGAGGCCTATCGCGCGGTGTCCGCGCACGCCCCGTTGCTGGCAACGGTGGCCTTCGCCGCGCCCACCAGCGAGGCCGCCGCCCGCTATATCGGCGCGCTGCGGGTCTACAAGCTGCACCTGGCCCCAGGGCAGACGGTGAACCTGCCCAGTCCCGAAGCCGCTGCCGAATACGCGCGGCAGGTGGGGGTTGCTGATTTCCGCATCGAAGAAACACGCCCCAGCGTGCTCTCTGGCGATGCGCAGCATGTACGCAGCGAGCTGGATGCGCTGCACCGCCGCTTCGGCGTCGGTGAATTCATCCTCGACGCGCCGGTGGCCGACCTCGACGCACGCCTGACGTCCCTTGAACTGCTGTCGCCCGCGCCCCGCGCGGCGGTGGCCTGACTGCTGGAGCCACCCCATGAGCACGACCCCGCGTCCCATCCCGTTCGGCATCATGCTGCAGGGCCCCGGCAGCCACATGCATGCGTGGAAGCACCCGTCCAACGTGCCCGATGCCAGCGTCAACCTGGGCTACTACATCGACATCGCGCGTACCGCCGAGGATAACGGCATTGCCTTTGGCTTCGTTGCCGATGGGCTGTACATCAACGAGAAGTCGATCCCGCATTTCCTCAACCGCTTCGAGCCGATCTCGCTGCTGTCGGCGCTGGCGACGGCGACGAAGAAGATCGGCCTGGCCGGCACGCTCTCCACCTCGTACAGCGACCCGTTCACCGTGGCGCGCCAGTTCGCTTCGCTTGATCTGCTCAGCGGTGGCCGTGCAGGGTGGAACGTGGTGACCTCGCCGCTGGAAGGCTCGGGACGAAATTACGGGCGTCCGCATCCTGAGCATGCGCTGCGCTACCAGATTGCCGATGAGTACCTGGAAGTGGTGCAGGGGCTGTGGGATTCTTGGGATGACGATGCGTTCGTGCGTGACCGCGACAGCGGCACGTTCTTTGCGCCGGAGAAGTTCCGCCGCCTCGACCACAAGGGCCGCTTTTTCCAGGTGGAAGGCCCACTCAACATCCAGCGCTCGCCGCAGGGCCAGCCGGTGATCTTCCAGGCCGGTTCGTCCGACGATGGCATTGCGTTGGCTGGCAAGTACGCCGATGCGGTGTTCACCCACGCGCCGTCACTGGAGGAGACCCGTACGTTCACCCAGAAGGTGAAGAACTCGGCGATCGCCCATGGCCGCAGCGCTGGTGACATCAAGATCTTCCCGGGCATCGGCCCGATCGTTGGCCGTACGGCGGAAGAAGCCGAGGCCAAGTACCAGGCGATTGCCGCGCTGGCCGGGCTGGACGATGCCCTGGCGTATCTCGGCCGTTTCTTCGACCACCATGATTTCAGCCAGTACGACCCGGATGCGCCGTTCCCTGAGCTGGGCGACATCGGCGCCAACTCCTTCCGCTCCACCACCGACCGCATCAAGCAGGATGCGCGCGAGCAGGGCCTGAGCCTGCGCCAGGTGGCGCTGCAGGCGGTGAGCCCGCGGCCGAACTTCATCGGCACGCCGGAACATGTGGCCGACGAACTGATCCGCTGGCCAGCGCCGGGCGGATCTGTTCCGCGTAGACGCGGGCATGGCGCTGCTGGAGCCGGTGGGCCTCCTCGCCGATC
>NZ_JBFRFE010000500.1:0-3259 GCF_052114665.1 Stenotrophomonas sp. 2YAF22
GAGTACAGGCTTGTGCCCGACTAGTGGACTAGAGAGCCTCGAAAGCGGGCCGGCGCCCATTCTGACGCGGATGGTGGAGGAGCGCAGCGGTCTGACTGCAGACCTTCGCGTCATGGCGGCTCTAAGTCGAGCGATTGGCGAACGTGCATGTGGTCCAGAGTTCTGGCTTGGCTGGAAGCGACCGATCTGGACCTCGCGCCAAGAGGAGTGTGGCGGCGAGAAAGCAATAGGGACCTCTGTTGAACTGCTTCTTCCGGAGAGCGAACTTAATCAGCTTGTCGCTGGTCGTTGGCACGGGAAGCTGATCTTGAACTTGAGGACTGATCCAGCAGGCTCCGTTCTTGCTGTGAACACTTTCAATCTTGCATTCACCATCACCGACTACAACGCGGTCTCCATCTACTTCCCGCTATTCGACCAGGTCACGCCACACGTCGGCCTGAATCTGCAGTATGACCCGATCGCACAGACCGTCGGCGGTCGGGCCCAACTCGACATGTGCCTGTACGACGGACTGGGTTCGCAGAGCCAGTACCTGGGCGTCACCGTGCGCGATAGCGGGCCGCGTCTTCCGGGGCCTTCAGGCTACTCGGTCTGGCATACCGACGGCGGCAGCGACGCCACGCAGCGCGTGGACTACACCGTCACCCTCGATCACAACGGCAGCGCTCTGCCCATGCGCAACGGTGTGGAGCAGCTGCTGCACAGCATCGACACCGCAAAGCTGCGCCTGGTGCTGCTGCCCGGCATGACCCAGCCGGTGTTCTGCGTGCCCACGCCATTGACGCTGGATACCCCCCGCGTGCCGGTCAGCAGCAAACGCCCCGGCTACTACGACGGCGATCTCAAGGTGGAACTGCGCGTTCCCACTGTCACGCCCTGATTCCCATGGAGCCCCCGATGAAGCCTCTCATTCGCTGCCTGCTTCCCTTGTCGCTGCTGATGGCGATGCCTGCCCACGCCAACCTCACCGTGCACCCCATGCGCACTTCGGTGGACGTGAAGAAGGGTGCACAGATCCGAATCTATTCGCAGTCCACCCTGCCGCAGTACGTGCAGGTCTCCATCAAGCGCATCGTCAATCCCGCCGGTGCAGACGAACAGGAGGTCGAGGTCGAGCCCGGCGAAGCGGCCATTGCCATCACCCCCGGCAAGTTCGCGCTTGCCGGTGGTGGCAATCGTCTGATCCGTGTGATTCCGCTGCAGCCGGTCGAGAAGGAAACCGCCTACCGCGTGTACTTCGAAGGCGTGCGTGGCCCTGAAGGGGCTGAACGCGCAGGCGAGGGCGAGCGTGCACAGGCCAACATCGGCGTCAGCCTGGTCTGGGGCGCGTTGGTCAATGTGCTGCCTGCGCAGCCCGCGATGGCGGTACAGGTGGAAGGCAATCGTCTGCGTAACACCGGCACGGTGCGCGTGGGCATCACCAGCATTGCCGACTGCGATGGCGCGCGCTGCACGGCACACGACGTGTCGCGAAGCCTGTATCCGGGTAGTGCGTTGGAGCTGCCTTTCACCGTGCAGCCGGGACACACGCTGCAGATGCGTTACCGCCTGACCCGCGATGGCTATCGCGAGCACATACAGACACACGACCTCTGACATCCCGTCGCTGCGGAACTGTTCCGCAGCGACGCTCACATTCGATTCCATTGTTAAGGAAATGCCATGAACAAAATCTATCGTCGTCTCTGGTCAACGGCTCGGCAGTGCTGGATTGTCGCCAGCGAGCTTGCATCTCCTCGCGGAAAGCGCACCAGTACCGTTCTTGCGGCTGGTACGGTTGGACTGGTCATGCTTGCGACGGTCGCGCAGGCCGCTGAGCCGGAGGTCGAGCCGGGTGATTTCGATGAACAAAGCCTGGTCGAAGACTATCCGGCGACTCCATCTGTTGCGGACCCTGCGTTGCGGAGCATGTTCGGTAATCTTCCGCTTCAGGCAGCTGCTACTGCAGGTTCGATAAACTCGCTGCACACACAGGTCGCGCTGACTACGGATAATTTTTACCGGGACTCGACAGTCTCAGGTGACCTGCAGATGATTCTCGGCTCACGCTCCAGTCTGACGGGCAGTAAGTCGGTTGGTTACGGAAGCCTGTTGACCGCGAGTGGAACCAACAACGTAGCCGTTGGCTATGGCGTCAGAGTGCGACAGGGGTATAGCACCGCAGTTGGCGCTGAATCTTATACCGACGGAGTCGGTGCGACGGCCTTCGGTAACAATGCTAAGGCGTACGCAGACAATTCGATTGCTGTAGGCAGTGGCTCCAGGACCAATGATGGCGCCGGCATTTCCAGGATTGCCATTGGTGGTGATGCGTACGCGGGCAGTAGTGGCTGGACGGGGGCGATCGCATTGGGTGGGGAATCGCGCGCAGAGTACGACGGTGTGGCTGTTGGTTATGGTGCAAAGACATCGGCAAATGGCACTGTGGCACTTGGTCGTGGATCGCTTGCCACAGAGGCCAACACCGTTTCGGTCGGTAGTGCCAGCGTGAAAAGGCGGGTGGTCAATGTGGCCGATGCGCGGCTGAACTCGACCAGCAGTGATGCGGTCACTGGTAAGCAGCTGTATGCCACCAACTCCAACGTCACCAAGGCCCAGACGGCGGCCGATGGAGCGAAGACGACAGCT
Organism: Stenotrophomonas sp. 2YAF22; assembly: GCF_052114665.1. Classification (NCBI taxonomy): domain Bacteria; kingdom Pseudomonadati; phylum Pseudomonadota; class Gammaproteobacteria; order Lysobacterales; family Lysobacteraceae; genus Stenotrophomonas; species Stenotrophomonas sp. 2YAF22. Next base: position 2,632 of record NZ_JBFRFE010000500.1, read on the forward strand.
ACGGCAGCGCAGTCCACCGCCAACACGGCCAACAGCAATGCCAACTCGGCGCTGGCGAAGGCCAATGCGGTCAGTGGCCTGGTGAGCCAAGTATCGGCCGCTGGCAACGTAAGGCTGGGTGGTGAGAACACCGGCACCGTGCTGGATGTGCGCAACAAGTCCAATGCTGTTCGAAGCATCACCGGCCTGAAGGATGGGGCGCTTTCCACATCCAGCACGGAAGCTGTGACGGGCAAGCAGCTCAATGCAACCAACACGAATGTGACCAGTGCCAAAACTGCAGCCGATGCAGCGAAGACGACGGCTGCAGCAGCACAGTCAACGGCCACTACGGCCAACACCAATGCCAACACTGCATTAGCCAAGGCCAATACGGTCAGTGGCCTGGTCAGTCAGGTATCGGCCACTGGCAATGTGCGTTTGGGTGGTGAGAACACTGGCACTGTGCTGGATGCCCGCAACAAGTCCAATGCGGTGCGCAGCATCACGGGCCTGAAGGATGGAGCGCTGAGCACGACCAGCACCGAGGCGGTGACGGGTAAGCAGCTCAACGCCACTAATGCGAATGTCAGCAAGGCGCAGGCTGCTGCCGATGCAGCGGCTGCGCGGCTGAATGCCAGTGCCGTGG
>NZ_JBFRFE010000501.1:0-3258 GCF_052114665.1 Stenotrophomonas sp. 2YAF22
GTCCGGCACCGCGAAACCACCGTCCTTGGCATCAAGCAGGAACTCGGCGATGTACGGCGTCAGCCACGGGTTCACGTAGCCATCGTCACCCCACATCGAGAAGTTGCCGTTGGCCACCTGCATCGACGCCAGGCGACCGAACGCACCTTCCATGCGCTCGCGACGGGTCTTCGCGTCCAGGCCGTCAGCGCCGAGCATGGACGACGTGGCCTGGTCCAGGATCAGCGCGGCGTAGCCCTTGCTGGTGGTCTGTTCGGCGCAGCCGTACGGGTAGTTCAACGCGCCCTGCAGCGCGCTGGYGAACGGGATCGGCGGCAGCGGGCTGACCAGCAGGCGGGCATTGACCGATTCGGACATCAGCCCGTCCATCAGGCTGCCATCCAGGCTCACCGCCGCCAGCGGATCGAGCGTACGCACCTGCGAGCGCAGTACCTGCGGCCACGCCGCGCGCACCGGCAGATCGTAGCGGCGGTCGGCCTTGAAGCCGTTGCCATCCACACGCACGCGCACCTTGGCCACGCTGTGGCCCTCGCGCGCCGACAACGGGAAGCTCAACGTGGTCTTGGCATCGGCATTGAGCTGCACGCTGCGCGTGCCTTCGCCCAGGCTGAGCGGGCCTTCGCTGTCCACGCGCACGTTGAACTGACCGGGCTTGCCGGTGAAGTTCTGCACGTCCAGGGTCACCGTACTGCGGTCGCCCGGGGCGAGCACGCGCGGCATGCTGGCCTCGGCCAGGATCGGCGCACGCACCACGGTTTCCACATCGCGCTTGCCGTACTGGTCATCGCTGTAGACCAGCGCCGACACCCGCAGGGTGCCATTGAAATCCGGCACTTTCAGGCGGATGCGGGCAATGCCCTTGGCATCGAGCTGCACCGGGCCGGAGAACAGGTCCACGGTCTGCACGCGCGCGGTCGGCCGCTTGGCCTGCGGCAACGCCTGCAGCGCCATGTCGCCGCCGAACTTCAGCTTGCCGCTGCCGCCGTCGAAGCTCTCGATCACCCGGCTGTAGATGTCATAGGCATCGATACCGAGGCGGCGCTGGGCGAAGAAGTGCGCGCCGGCATCGGGCACCGGGAAGCGGGTGATGTTGAGAATGCCCACGTCCACGGCCGAAACAGTGACGTGCGCGACCTTGCCGGCCAGCTGCGGTGCGCTGACCGTCACTGGCAGGTCCTGCTCCGGTCGCATCTGCTTGGGCGCGGCCAAGCCGACGGCCACGGTGCGGCCCTTGCGGTCCATCGGCACGTGCACCACGCCCACCGCGCGGGCCGGGGTGATCTTGYTCGGCGCACTGCCACCGCGGAACACCAGCGCGGTGATGTAGACGTCGTGGCGCTCCCAATCGGCGGTGACCGGGATCTTGTAGGTGGCACCGGGCTTGGCGTCGATGTCCTGCACGTACAGCATGCGGTCGGTCTCGACCATCAGCACGCCCTTGCCGGCATGCGGCGGGGTCACCGTCACTTCCAGGGTATCGCCGGCCTTGTAGCCGGTCTTGTCCAAGCCCAGCTTGACCTTGTCCGGGCGGGCATCGAGGCCACGGTTGTCATCGCCCCAGCTCCAGCCGGCCCGGAACGGATAACGGCTGGTCAGGCCGGTGGACGGATCGAACACGTCCACTCGGTACTCGCCCCACTCCACCGGGAAGTCGAAGGCCACCGCGCTGCCGCCGGCATCGACGGTACGGGTTTCCTTGTTTTCGAAGCGGCGGGTGAAATCGTAATCCCAGCGGTTGTCGTTGAAGGTCCAGTGGTAGTCGCGCAGCTCGCGCACCAGGGTGATCTTCAGGCCCTTGGCCGGCTGCGGCTTGCCGTCCGCATCCACGCGCATCAGTTCAAACCGCGCGTTGCCGTTGGAATCAGCACCGTCGTCCGGATTGAACAACGGGCGCACGCCGACCAGTGCGGCGGCCGGCCACACCACCCGCTTCAGGGTGCGGGTGACCGTGCGGCCACCGGTTTCATACAGGCTGCCGGACAGCACCACCGCGATCGGTGCCTTCGCCTTGGTCGCTTCTTCCGGCAACGACACGTCTTCGCGCAGCTGGCCATTGGCCGGCAGCGTGGTGTCGATGACATCCTTGGCTTCGCGCGGCAGCTGCAGGGTCGGGTCGCCGAAGAAGTAGCCCGGCAGGCCCTCCACCGGCTTCTGCTCGGCGGCCACCGCCATGCGCGCGGTGAAGCGGTTGCCATCGGCCGGGGCACCGTACAGATAGGCACCGTTGGCCTGCAGGCGCAGGTCTTCACCCGGCTTCAGCGTCTTCTGCGCGCTGTCCAGGTCCAGCTTCATGCGCTCGGGCAGGAACTCCTCGATGCGCAGGGTCATGCCCTGGATCGCTTCCTTGCTGGCCGGGTCGGTGCGGAACTCCACCTGCCAGCGCCCGGTCGGCGCCTCGGCGGGAATGGTCTGCTCGAAGTTGATGTAGCCCTGGTCGCCCGGTTGCACGCGGGTTTCGCGGAAGGTCTTGCCGTCGGGCTGCTTCAGGCGCAGGAACACCGGCTGGCTCTTCACCGGCTTGCCATCGTTGTCGCGCAGCAGCGCGGACAGGCGCACCGTCTCACCCGGGCGGTACAGGTCGCGACCCGACCAGGCGTAGACGTCGAACCAGGCGTTGTCACGCCCCGCCACGGCGAACTCGCTCAGGTCCAGCGCGGGCTGGTTGAAGGGCAGGAAGCTGGTGTCCTTGCCGCTGCTGGCGACCAGCACGTGGGTAGCATCCAGGGTGTAGTTCAGCAGCGCATTGCCGTTGCTGTCGGTGCTGCCCTTCAGCACTACCTCGCCCTTGGCATCGAGCACGCGCAGGTCGATACCCTTCAGCGATGCACCGTCCTTGAGCGCGGCGGTGTGTACGAACAGCTTGTCCTTGTAGGCACGGGTGTGCAGGCCGATGTCGCTGACCGAGAAGAACGCGGTATCGAACTCACCCTCGTAGTCTCCGGTGCGCTTGAGCAGGGCGAAATACAGGCCCGGCTCCTGCAGTTCCTTGATGTCCTGGGTCGGCAGGTAGGTCAGCACCCGCTCGTTCTGCTTGCCACCCAGAATGAAACGGTTGACGTAGACCGGCTCGGCCAGCTTGTTGATCGGGCTGCGCTCGTAGTCGCTGCTCAGTTCCCAGCTGCCACGGCGACCGCCGCGCTGGTACTGGCTGAAGAAGGTCGGCAGGTCCTTTTCGCGCACGCGCAGGAACTCGACATCGACTTCCGGCACGTTCACCGACACCACCGGCAGGCCACGGCTGTCCTTGGCCGGCAGCAC
>NZ_JBFRFE010000502.1:0-3251 GCF_052114665.1 Stenotrophomonas sp. 2YAF22
TTCTACGACCTGAGCCGGGACGGCATCCTGGAGCGCGTCAACGCCAGCCTCGCCCGGTTGAAAACTGACTACGTCGACGTACTAATGCTGCACCGGCCGGACCCGCTGCTGACCGGCCTGTTCGTCGGCATCGGCGGCATGCTCGGCATCATTTCCGGGCTGGTGCAGTGGCTGCCACTGGCGGTACTGGCGCCGATCATCGTGTACGTGTCGATCGACATCACCACCCAAGCGTTCCAGGCGACGCCGCGCCAGCATGCCGGTGCGATGGTGCTGGGCTTCCTGCCGTCGGCGGCCTACCTGCTGGCGATCAAGGCGCCGGGCTGGATTCCAGCCGACCAGATGGGCGCACTGCTGACCCACGTCGATGGTCATGGCCTGCCGGAGCTGGCGGTGATCTTCGCGCTGGGCAACGGCTTCATCATCACTTCGATGCTGTGGATCGCCACCGTCGCAGCGATGGTCGATGGACGCCTGCGCCGCGCCTGCGGGTTCCTGCTGGTGGCGGCGGCACTGACCTTGTTCGGCCTGATCCACTCGGTTGACCCGCGCGGCGGCATCTATCTGCCGTGGGATCTGCAGGGTCTGGCCCGCGTGATCAGCTGGCAGTTCGCCGGCGCCTATGTGGCGCTGGCCATCCTGCTGGGGCTGCTGTCGCTGCAGAAGCAGGCGGTGAAGCCGCTGGCTGGGAACGACTGATCACGGGTGGTGCCGGCATGGCCGGCACCCTCAGAGGCTCCGGTTGGATCGTGCAGTTGCCGGCCAGCGGCCGGCACTACCGATCTGAATCCAGTTCCGGGTAATGCCGGAAGATGCCGTTGGTGTTGAAGGGCAGCCGCCGCTCCGAAGCGAGATAGACGGCGATGCCGGGCCGTTGTTCCACCCGATCCTTCAGCGCGCGCAGCAGTGGCAACGTCGGCCATAGCGCCTGCATGCGGCGTGGGAACATATAGTCCAGCCCGCTCAGCAACTGGAACAGCGACAGGTCCACGTAGGAGTGTTCGCGCAGCGGGTGGCGACCGCCATTGGCCTTCAGCACCTGCTCGAAGTAGCCGAGGAATTTCGGCAGGCGCTCATCGCGCATCGCTGCCGCGCGCGCCCTGGCCTCGGTCTTCTGCTCTTCGTAGTACTTCGACGCGGCAATCGGATGGTGGGTGTCGTGCACTTCGGCCACCAGATCGGCGATGGTCAGCTGCAACTGCAGCGCCTGCATGCGCCGCGAGGCGGCCTGCGGAACCAGATCCAGCGTCGGGCCGAGGAAATCGAGAATGGCCGCGACCTGCGCGATGACCTGTCGCCCCGCCTTCAGGAACGGTGGCGCGAAAGGTTGCGCGCCTTCGCTGTGGCCATCGAGGAACGACTGCATCACGGCGTCGCCGTGCACACGCGCCATGTCCACGTAATCGGCGCCGGCATCTTCCAGCGCCAGCCGCACGAACTCGCCACGGCCTTGGATGCCGGTCCAGTAGTACAGCGCGTACTGCATGAAGCTTCTCCACCCAACAGGAACAACAGGGTCGCGCGCGCCGCGCAAAGCAGGCGTGAACCACAACGGCAGCGGAATGGCTGGGGAACCCCGCCGAATCAGGGCAGTCACACCTTGTCCATGCAGGTGAAAAGCGAGGTTCTGCATCATGCAGAGTGGAAAAGCGGTCTGGCCCTGGGTTCTGGGCGTGGTGGTGGTGGGCGGCGCGGGCACGTGGTTGTTCCGCGACCAGTTGCAGCACCTGGCAGATGGCGTAGCGGTGCCGGAGCAATCCGCGCCGACCTCGGCAGTCGCCGTACCGAAGCCTGCTGCTACGCAGGAACCCGCGCCCTCTCCGATCAAGCATCCGCTGGATTCGGAGGCCGCCGCCGACCCGGCGCTGCCGAACCTGGCCGACAGCGATGCCGCCGCCTGGAGCGCATTGAGCGGACTGTTCAAGGGCGAGGGCGCGTTGACTGCGCTGCTGCGCGATCACCTGATCCAGCGCCTGGTCACCCAGGTCGACAACCTGGACAAGGCCAGTGTGCCGCCTACCGCGCTGGCTGCACGGCCGCTAGCGGGCAGCCTGCAGGTGGAGCTGGGTGAGGGCGGCGAGCGCATCGCCGCGGCCAATGCGGCGCGCTATGCGCCCTATGTGCAGGCCTTCACCGCGATTGACCCGGCGGCCGCAGGCGTTGCCTACAAGCGCTTCTATCCGTTGATCCAGCAGGCCTACGTCGATCTTGGAAAGCCCGATGGCTACTTCAATGATCGCCTGGTGTCAGTCATTGATCACCTGCTGGACACCCCGGAGCTGGCTCAAGCGCCGCTGGTGGAGCGCGATGCGCGCGGCCGCTACCGCTTCGTCGACGCCACCCTGCAGTCGCGCTCGATCGGGCAGAAGGCCTTGCTGCGCATGGGCGTGGCGCAGGCGCGGGCGGTCAAGCAGCAGCTGCGGGCGATCCGGGGCGCGATCACCCGTTGAGCCAACCCATCGTGCGGATCTGATCCGGATCAACGCGCCGACAACACCCCGTCCGGCATGCTGGCCGCAGGCTGACTGGCCTTCGAATGCAGTCGCAGCCACCCTTGAAACGGGGTGGGGCAACCGCATCTTTCCAGCATCGCCGGCGCGGGCCGGCCAAGATGACCGATGAGGTTTCGCAATGCGAATGGACAAGCTCACCTCGCGTTTCCAGCAGGCGCTGGCAGACGCGCAGTCGCTGGCAGTTGGCCGCGACAACAGCATCATTGAACCGGTGCACGTGTTCAGTGCCCTGCTGGACCAGCAGGGTGGCAGCACCCGGCCGTTGCTGGCCCAGGCCGGCGTCAACGTACCGGTGCTGCGCGAGCGCCTGGACGAGGCGCTTGAAGCGCTGCCGAAGGTGTCCGGCCAGGCCGGCAACCTGTCGATCGGCAACGATCTCAACCGCCTGCTCAACCACACCGACAAGCTGGCACAGCAGCAGGGCGATGCCTTCATCGCCAGCGAGTGGTTCGTGCTGGCCGCGCTGGAAGACGGCGGCACGCTGGGCATGGCGCTGCGCGCTGCCGGTGCCGACAAGGCGCGCCTGCAGACCGCTATCGACAAGCTGCGCGGCGGCGAGAACGTGCAGTCGGAGAACGCCGAAGAGCAGCGGCAGGCGCTGGAGAAGTACACCATCGACCTGACCGAACGCGCCGAGAGCGGCAAGCTCGATCCGGTGATCGGTCGCGATGAAGAAATCCGCCGCACCATCCAGGTGCTGCAGCGTCGTACCAAGAACAACCCGGTGCTGATCGGCGA
>NZ_JBFRFE010000503.1:0-3250 GCF_052114665.1 Stenotrophomonas sp. 2YAF22
TACCAGAGCGGTGTGCCAACCAAGGTTGGCATCCACCAGAGCGGTGTGTCAGCCCTGCCCGGCGAACACCCGCTCCAGCACCTCGGACAGCTCGTCTTCCGAGAACGGCTTGGTGATATAGGCCTTGGCACCCTGGCGCATGCCCCACATGCGGTCGGTGTCCTGGTCCTTGGTGGTCACCAGGATCACAGGAATGTGCCGGGTCGCCTCATCGCGGGCGAGCGTGCGGGTCGCCTGGAAGCCATTGAGGTTGGGCATCACCACGTCCATCAGCACCAGGTCGGGCAGCTCGGCCTTCGCGGTTTCCACCCCGGCCGCACCATCGGTGGCGGTCAGGATCTGGTGCCCGAGCTTCTCGACGATGCGCTGTATCCCCAACAGCTGCGACGGTGAGTCGTCGACGATCRGAATGCGTGCCATGTTGTTCCCCGTGTGATGCCGGAAGTGTAGTGCCGGCATCCCGTTGGCGGGAGGGCGACTGCTGCCGTCCGTCGCCTGCCTGCGACGTTCAGTCGATCCGCACCACCGTGCGGCCAAGCGAGCCGCCCGCCAGCATGCGATCGAACACCGCAGGCAGGCCGTCCAGACCGACTTCGGCGGTGCAGATGCGGTCCAGGTGCTGCGGCTTCCACGCGTCGCCCAAGCGTGCCCACACTTCTTCGCGCAGCGCGCGCGGGGCATTGGCCGACGAAACGCCGAGCAGCGAGACACCGCGCAGGATGAAGGGCATCACGGTCATGTCCAGCGTCGGGCTGGCGGCCAGTCCCGCACTGACCACGCTGCCGTAAGGTACGGTCTGTGCCAGCAGGCTGGCCAGCATCGGCCCGCCGGCGTTGTCCAGGCCACCGCCAAAACGTGCCGACTGCAGCGGCCCGGTGTCGGCAAGGGCGTCACGCGGCAGCACCTCGGCAGCACCGATGCCGCGCAGGAAGTCGATCTGCTCCGGTTTGCCGCTGATCGCGTGCACGGCATAGCCGGCGCGGCTGAAGATGTCCACGGCCAGAGCGCCGACCCCACCGCTGGCGCCGGTAACCGCCAGTGGCCCAAGCTCGGGTGTCTGCCGGTTGTCCTGCAGGCGCAGCAGCGCCAGTGCGGCGGTGAAGCCGGCGGTGCCCAGTACCATCGCCTCGCGTGGGCTCAAGCCCGCCGGCTGGGCGATGACCGCGCTCGATTCCAGTCGCACGTACTGGCTGTAGCCGCCATCACGGGTTTCGCTGAGGCCACAGCCGGTGGCCAGTACCGCATCGCCCTCGCGCCAGGCCGGATCGGTGGAGGTGACCACCGTGCCGGCCACGTCTATCCCGCCCACCAGCGGGAAGCGACGCAGTATCCGGCCTTTGCCGGTGCCAGCCAGGGCATCCTTGTAGTTGACCGAGGACCAGTGGGCGCGGATCAGTACCTGGCCGGGGTTGAGGTCGTCCAGACGCAGCGGGACCAGGCCGCTGCGGTAGCCGGCGTCGTCTTTTTCGATGCGGAAGGCGGTGAACGGGGTGGTGGGGGCCATCGGCGTTGCCTGACTTCGAGGAAAACGCCACCTTACCCGGTCCGACCCCTTTCAATCCTGCCGGTCCGCCCCATCTTGTATGATCGGTAGTGGTTAACGGCTGGCGTTGCGGGAAGGGCCCGCGTCGCAGCCCACATCTTGATGGAGCGTGCATGGCCTGGAATACACCCGGCGGCAACAAGGGCGGACAAGGCCCCGAGGACAATCGACGCGGGCCGTTCGGGTCGCGCGGCGGTGGCAATGGTGGCGGCTGGGGCGGATTGCCCGGACCGCTGAAGGATCTGTTCGACGGCGGCATCCTGCGTTGGGTGGTGGCGGCAGTGGTCCTGCTGGTGCTGTTCTCCAGCTTCCAGCTGATCGGCGAACAGCAGCGTGGCGTGGTGCTGCGCTTCGGCCAGTTCTCGCGCATCCTGACCCCAGGCCCGAACTTCAAGTTGCCCTGGCCGATCGAATCGGTCACCAAGGTCAACGCCACCGAGATCAAGACCTTCTCGATCCAGGTGCCGGTGCTGACCCGCGATGAGAACATCGTCAATGTCTCGTTGAACGTCCAGTACCGCATCGATGACCCGCAGCAGTACCTGTTCGGCACCGTTGATGCCAACCAGGTGCTGGAACAGTCGGCGCAGAGCGCGGTGCGCGAGGAAGTCGGTCGCGCCGACCTCAACGCCGTATTGAACAACCGTGGCCCGCTGGCCGTGGCCGCCGAAGAGCGCCTGCAGACATTGCTGCGTGCCTTCAAGACCGGTCTGACCGTGACAGGCCTGACCCTGCAGGACGCCCGTCCGCCGGAGGAGGTCAAGCCGGCCTTCGACGAGGTCAACGGTGCCCAGCAGGTCAAGGAGCGCCTGATCAACGAAGCCCAGGCCTACGCGGCCAAGGTCGTGCCTGAAGCGCGCGGCCAGGCCTCGCGTGCCCGTACCACCGCCGAGGGCTACAAGCAGGCCGTGGTGTCCAAGGCCGAGGGTGATGGTCAGCGCTTCAGCCTGCTGCAGGCCCAGTACAAGGACGCACCGGAAGTCACCCGCAAGCGCCTGTGGCTGGAAACGGTGCAGCAGGTGTTGAGCGAGAACCGCAAGGTCATTGGTGGCGATGGCCGCCAGCTGATCTACGTGCCGATGACCGGTGATACCCGTGCCAGCACCTCGGCACCGGCCCCGGTGCCGAACCCCGATGTGGTGATGCCGTCGCTGCCGGGTACCACCGCAGTGGAAGCTTCCCGTGATCCGGGCCGGCCGGTGGGCCGCCCGACCGGGCGTTCGAGCGGCCGTGAGGAGGGCAGCCGATGAGAAATTCAATCTGGATCGCCGTTGTCGTAGCGGTGCTGCTGGGCCTGCTGGGTTCGGTGTACGTGGTCCGCGAGGACCAGACCGCCATGGTCCTGAACCTGGGCAAGGTGGTGCGTTCGGACATCAAGCCGGGCCTGCACTTCAAGCTGCCGGTGGTGGAAACGGTGCGGGTGTTCGACCGCCGCTTCCAGGTGCTGGACACCGCGCCGGCCCGTTACTTCACGGCCGAGCAGAAGGACGTCAGCGTCGACTTCTTCGCCATCGGTTACATCTCCAACGTGGGTGATTACTTCCGTGCCACCGGCGGCGATCCGCGCATCGCCAACGCCCGCCTGGCGCCGATCATCACCGACTCGCTGCGCAACCAGATCAACTCGCGCACCCTGCCGGTGGTGGAAACGGTGCGGGTGTTCGACCGCCGCTTCCAGGTGCTGGACACCGCGCCGGCCCGTTACTT
>NZ_JBFRFE010000504.1:0-3234 GCF_052114665.1 Stenotrophomonas sp. 2YAF22
CAGCTGCAGCACCAGGTTGGTGAACCACGGCAGCGCCACGTCCAGGCTTTCGTACATCTGTGCGAACTGCGGCACCACATAACCCAGCAGGAACAGCAGCGCACCACCCACCACCACCAGCAGGATCGCCGGGTAGACCAGCGCGTTGATCACCTTGCCCTGCAGCGCACGGCTGCGTTCAAGGTAATCGGCCAGGCGTTGCAGTGTGTCGTGCAGGCTGCCACCGGCTTCACCGGCGCGCACCATGTTCACGTACAGGCGCGAGAACAGGCCGTGCTGGCGCTCCAGCGCGGTCGACAACGGCGCGCCACCGCGCACCACGTCGCGGATGTCGGTGATCGCGCGGCGCGAGCGCTCGTCTTCGGGCAGGCTGAGCAGGATCGACAGCGCGCGGTCCAGTGGCTGCCCGGCACCGAGCAGCGTCGCCAGCTGCTGGGTGAACTGCAGCAATGCCGCGCCCTGCAGCGGACGCTGGCGGAACAGGCCGCGCAGGCTGCTGCCGCCAACCGCACCACCGTCGGCCAGCTGCGTTTCCATCGGCAGATGGCCCTGGTCCTGCAGGCGAGCGACCAGCTCGGCCTCGCTGGCCGCTTCCATCTGCCCGTCGAACACTTCACCGTGTGTATTGAGCGCCTTGTAACGGTAGTTCGGCATGTCAGCGTCGTCCCTGCGCGCGCATCAGCCTTCCTCGGTCACGCGCAGGACTTCCTCAAGGGTCGTCTGCCCGCTCAGGGCCTTGCTCAGGCCGTCCTCGTACATGGTGCGCATGCCGGCTTCACGGGCGATGCGTTCGATCTCGCCCATGCCATCGCGGCGCATCACCGCACGGCGCAGCGCGTCGTTCATCACCAGGAATTCCATGATGGTGGTGCGCCCCAGGTAGCCGGTCGGCGCCAGCGCCGATGGCTTCGGCCGATACAGGTGGATCGTCCCCTGCGGCTGCAGGCGGCGCAGGTCGAAGCGCTCGATTTCTTCCGGCGAGGCTTCATAGCGCTCGGCGTGGGTTGGCTCCAGCCGGCGCACCAGGCGCTGGGCCAGGATGCCGTTGATGGTGGAGGTGAGCAGATAGTCTTCCACGCCCATGTCGAGCAGGCGGGTGATGCCGCCCGCGGCATTGTTGGTATGCAGCGTGGACAGCACCAGGTGGCCGGTCAACGCCGACTGGATCGCGATGCGCGCGGTTTCCAGRTCGCGCATTTCGCCGATCATGATGATGTCCGGATCCTGGCGCACGATGCTGCGCAGCGCATTGGCGAAATCCAGCCCGATCTGCGGCTTGGCCTGGATCTGGTTGATGCCCTCGATCTGGTACTCGACCGGATCTTCAACGGTGATGATCTTGACGTCGGCGGTGTTGAGCTGGCTCAGCGCGGTGTACAGCGTGGTGGTCTTGCCCGAACCGGTGGGACCGGTCACCAGCAGGATGCCGTGCGGCTGTTCAAGCACCTTGCGGAACTGCGGCAGGAAAGCATCGGTGAAGCCCAGCCGATGGAAGTCGAACACCACCGTCTCGCGATCAAGCAGACGCATCACCACGCTTTCGCCGTGCGCGGTGGGCACCGTGCTGACACGCAGGTCCAGTTCCTTGCCCTGCACGCGCAGCATGATGCGGCCGTCCTGCGGCAAGCGGCGCTCGGCGATGTTGAGCCGGGCCATGATCTTGATGCGGCTGATCACCGCGGCGGTCAGGTTGGCCGGCGGGCTCTCGCCTTCGACCAGCACGCCATCGACGCGGTAACGCACTTTGAGTCGGTTTTCGAAAGGCTCGACGTGGATGTCCGACGCGCGCAGTTCGACCGCGCGCTGGATGACCAGGTTGACCAGGCGGATCACCGGCGCTTCAGAGGCGAGATCGCGCAGGTGCTCGATATCATCCACTGCGCCGCCTTCGCCATCGGCGGTTTCCACGATCGCCCCCATCGCGCTGCGGCCCTGGCCGAACCAGCGCTCGACCAGGTCATCGATCTCTGCACGCATGCCCAACAGCGGCGTGACCGGCACGCCCAGTGCCAATTGCACGGCCTGCTGCGGGTAAGGGTCGTGAGCATCGGCCAGCCACAGCTGCACGCCGTGTTCATCCAGCGCCAGCGGGCACACGTGGAACTGCTTGAGGAAGCGCAGCGACAGCGGCAGGCCTTCGGCCAGCGCCTGCGGTGGCGATTCAGGCAGCTGCCGTCCTTCCAGCAGCGGCAGGCCCAGCACATCGGCGCTGGCCTGCGCCTGGTCACGTTCGGACACCAGCCCAAGCCGTACCAGCAGCCCAAGCAGGCTGCCACCGGACTCGGCATGCAGCGGCCGCGCACGTGCCAGATCTCCTTCCTTGAGCCGACCACGTGCCAGCAGCGCATCGAGGATGCGGCCTTCAGTGTCGTCGATGGCGGTGGCAGCGAGCGCGTTCACGTGACTCTCCTGTCGATCGTCCCGACTTTAGCAGTTAAGCCGTGGTTTCCACCCGCTCCGGTTCTTCTTTCGTAAAAAGACGAGGCCCGTCACACAGGTGACGGGCCCCGCTTATTCATTTACGACAGTCGGTTATTACTGGGTCGCCAGGATGCTCACCCCGCTGTAAGCGGCCTCACCCACCACCTTGATGTAGTAGGTACCGGCCACCGGCTTGGCCACGCGCACGGTTTCGGTATTGCCCGGGCGGGTCGACTTGGCATCGTTGTCGGTCGCGGTGGGCACGCGGCCCTGCGCCAGGTACACCGACACGTTGCCGCTGCCGCCGTAGGTCAGCACGCTCAGCGTCTTGCCGGCAGCCGCTTCGAAGGTATAGACGGTTTCGCTGGCGGCCGCACCGGCCAGCCCGCCCACGGTCACCTTGTTGGTCAGCGGAATGCCTTCCGGCTCGCAGTTCTCGGTGCACGGCTCCTTCAGCGCAGCATCCAGTGCGGCCTTGGCATCGAGGATGCCGGTACCGATCGGGGTGGCCGCCGGGATGGTCACCGGGAACTTGCGCGCCGACTGCTTGAGCAGGGTTTCCAGCGCGGCCGGGGCCAGCGGCTCCTTGCCCTTGGCGATCAGCGCGCTCTGCACCATGGCAGCCACCGCGGCAACGTGCGGCGAGGACATGGAAGTGCCGCCCTTGCCCATCAGCACCCACTCACCGGCGTCCGGGGTGGTTTCCGAACTGGAACCGACCTGCCAGATGTAGCCGTTCGGGTTGCCGTCGACACTGCCGCCACCGCCCGGGGCCGACAGGTCGACCGCGGTGCCGTAGTTGGAGTAATAGGT
>NZ_JBFRFE010000505.1:0-3229 GCF_052114665.1 Stenotrophomonas sp. 2YAF22
TGCTGGGCCAGCGTTGCGTTGAGTTGCTGCAGCACGTGGTGGCGCGTCGGCAGCCCGGTTTCCGGGTTGCTGGTGGCCGGTGCGCCGTTGGCACCGGGCAGGGTCGCTGCCTGCGCGCGTGCGCGGCGGATACGGTTGGCCACCGCGGCGATCAGGTGGCGCGGCCGGATCGGCTTGCTCAGGTAATCGTCGGCACCGCAGTCGAGCACTTCGAACTGGCGCTCCGGATCCGGGTCGCCGCTGAGGAAGACGATCGGCAGCAGCTGCATGCCGGGCTGCTGGCGGATCATCGCGGTCAGCCGCATGCCATCCAGCCCGGGCAGGTGCAGATCCATCAGGATCAGGTCAGGGCGTTGCTCGCGGATGGCCTGCTGCACGCCATCGGCATCGCCTAGCACGATCGCCTGCATGCCGGCGCCATGCAGCACGCTCTGTGCGAACAGGGCCTGGGCACGATCGTCTTCGACGATCAGCACGCGGTAGGGCGAGTCGGCATCGACAGGCGGGATGTCACTGTTACCCGCCTCGGGCAGTGCGGCGGTGGAGGGCAGGGGCGGCGGAGCCGCCAGTCGGGCGCCGTCGCCGGGCACCGACAGGGCGGGTGTCTCTGACACCGCCGGTACCGCTTCGGCAGGCGTTGCCGCGGCCAAGGGGGCGGCCCAACGTTGCCAATGATCGGCCGGGGGGGTTTCAGCGCGTCCCGGGCGGGGGCCCGCGGCGGATTCGTTTGCGGCCATCGATGCTCCTGGTGTTCGCGGCCATTATGCGACAAGCCTGCCGATCAGCCGGTACGCGGTTGCCGTTGTCCGTCGTCGCTGCCGCCACGTGCCAACCAGCGCACGCTTTTCCACAGGGTGCGCCAGACCAGCCAGACCAGCAATGCGCCGGCCAGGCTGCAGGCCAGCACCACCACCAGCGCGATCCATGGATGCGCCAGCGCGAGCGCCAAGCCGCCGATCACCACGGTATCTTCGGCCGCAGAGGCGACCCAGTTGCTGGCCGGTTCCGGTGAGGTGTTGAGCAGGGCGCGGGTGCCGGCCTTCAGGCCATGGCTGGCCAGTGCAACGCCCGCGCCGGCGACCAGTGCGCCGGTGCCCAGGTCGCCATCGGGCGACAGTGTCGCTGCCGCGAGGAAGGCGCCGGCGGGCACGCGCGCCAGGGTCTGCACCAGGTCCCAGGCTGAATCCACGCCGGGAATCTTGTCGGCGAAGAATTCGGCAATGGCCAGCGCCGCCGACGTGCCGAGCACCCACCACKACTCGGTGGCCTGCAGCGCCGGTGGCAGGTCGACCCAGCCGAGCAGGCCGGCGATGCCGACGCCGAATACGGTGAGGTAGACACGGATGCCGGCCAGCCAAGCCAGCAGGATGCCGATCACGAACAGGTGGGCTTCGGTCATGGCGTGCTCCGGCGGCGGAACTGTGCGGGGTGCCACACTATCGACCATGGAGTGGCTGAATGCCACCGCCCGGTGCCGGCCGGCACCGGGGAAACCCGCCGTTCCTGTCATACACTAGCCCGTCGTTTGCCCCAGGGGCCGTACTGGCGTCGCCACTGCGATGCCACGGAGACTACCCATGAACAACCGCCCTCCCATGCGCGTGCAGGTCCGCCTTCCCGGTGCCGCGCAACCACCCGCCGACCGCCGTCGCCTGCTGGTGATCGCCGGCATCTGGCTGCTGAGCCTGGTGCTTGCGGTGCTGGGTGGCTGCTGGCTGGGCACGCCGCGCGGTGAACAGGGCCAGCGCGTGCAGGCTGCCGAGAAGCGCGCCGATACGCTGCAGACGCAGCTGACCGAACTGCGCCAGAAGCAGGCCACGCTGGAAGCGTCGGACCGCATCAGCCGCGCCGCCAACAACGAAGTGCAGTCTTCGCTGGCCGAGCGCGATGAAGAGATCGCCGGCCTGCGCGCTGACGTCGCCTTCTACGAACGCCTGGTGGGCTCGACCAGCCAGCGCAAGGGCCTGAACACCCATTCGATTGAATTCAGCCCGGAATCGGCCGGCACCTGGCAGTACAGCGTGGTGCTGACCCAGAACCTCAACCGCGGGGCGATCAGCCAAGGGCAGATGCGTTTCACGGTGGAAGGCGTGAAGAACGGCAAGCTGGCCACCATCAGCTGGGACGAGCTGCACCAGCGCAGCAAGGTGCCGGGACAGGATTACTCGTTCCGGTACTTCCAGCAGCTCACCGGCAGCGTGATGCTGCCGGCTGACTTCACCCCGCAACGGGTGAAGGTGACATTGGGGAGTGGTGCGGGGGGCACCACGCAGGTATTCGACTGGAAACAGGCCGGTGCACCGGCCAGCAAAGGGGAGTAGGCAGATGTTCGGAAGCAGCAAATCCAGCCGTGATGGCCAACTGGTGGTGGATGCCCTGATCGGCAACCAGGTGGTGATCCGTGGCGATGTGGAATTCAGTGGTGGCCTGTACGTGGAAGGTCGCATCCACGGCAAGGTGATTGCCCAGGAGGGCGCCAGCGCGGCGACCCTGACCCTCGCCGAGCATGGCGTGATCGAAGGCGAGATCCGCGCCCAGGTGGTGGTCATCAGTGGCCGGCTGGACGGCGATGTCCATGCCACCGAGAAGGTCGAGCTGACCCCGAGTGCGCGGGTCAACGGCAACGTTCATTACCAGGTGGTGGAAATGAATGCGGGCGCCCAGCTGAACGGCCGGCTGATCCATGCCAGCGCCCCGATGCAGGCCCTGCCTGCGCCGGAAGGCGAAGCGTCCGCTGACGGCAAGGGCGACACCGCCGCCCGCCGCAAGCTGGCCGAGGCGATGGCTTGAAAGCCAGCGCCGGCGCCCCCATGCTGAGCCCATGAACACGCTCGTCTCCCTCCCCGGCGCCACGCCGGCCGCCGCGCCCGACTACCAGTCGCTGGATCGGCCGCTGAACTTCACCGAGGCCGCTGCGGCCAAGGTCAAGGAACTGATCCAGGACGAGGGCAACCCCGACCTGTCGTTGCGTGTGTACATTGAGGGTGGCGGCTGTTCGGGCTTCCAGTACGGGTTTGAGTTCGACGAGAACCGTGCCGGCGATGACCTGGCGGTGCAGACCAGCGGGGTCACCCTGCTGGTCGATCCGCTCAGCCTGCAGTACCTGATGGGTGCCGAAGTGGATTACACCGAGAGCCTGACCGGTGCGCAGTTCGTGATCCGCAATCCGAACGCCAAGACCACCTGCGGCTGCGGCAGCAGTTTCAGCATGTAATCGCAGGGCGTGGGG
>NZ_JBFRFE010000506.1:0-3229 GCF_052114665.1 Stenotrophomonas sp. 2YAF22
GTCAACACCCGATGGCCGTCGTCGGTGATCAGCACGTCATCTTCGGTACGGATGCCGATACCGCGCCAGCGCGGTTCCACTGTCGTGTCTTCCACGCCGATATACAGCCCCGGCTCGATGGTGAAGGCCATGCCCGGCTCCAGCAGGCGCGAATCGCCGGCCAGGCGGTAGTCACCTACGTCGTGCACATCCAGCCCGATCCAGTGCCCTGTCTTGTGCCGGTAGAAGCGCTGGTACAAGCCTTCGGTGAGATTCTTTTCCAGCGTGCCCTTCAACAGGCCCAGCTGCAGCAACCCCTCGGTGAGGGTCTGCACCGCCGCCAGATGGCCCATTTCGTACGCCACGCCCGGTTTGGCCTGGGCAAGCGCCGCCGCCTGCGCCGCACCCACCAGATCATGCAGCGCACGCTGCTCGGCGCTGAAACGACCATTGACCGGGAACGTACGGGTGATGTCACTGGCGTAGCCGCGGTACTCGGCGCCGGCATCGATCAACACCAGTTCACCGTCGCGCGAGCGTGCGTTGTTGTCGCGGTAATGCAGGATGCAGGCGTTGCGGCCGGCACCGACGATGCTGCAGTACGCAGGCACCGCGTCGCTGGCACGGAACACCCGCTCCAGCTCGGCCTGCAGTTCGTACTCGTGGATGCCCGCCTTCGCACTCTGCATGGCCGCACGATGCGCCAGCACGCTGATATCGGCCGCGCGCTGCATCAACGCCACCTCGGCACCGGACTTGAACAACCGCTGCTCGTGCAGCAGGTGGCCCAGTTCCAGGAACTCATGCGGTGGCTGCGCACCGTGGCGCACCTGCGAACGCACGCGGTTCACCCAGCCGATCAGCTTCAGGTCGAAGTCCGCATCGCGGCCGAAGTGGTAGTACACCCGCGACCGCCCTTCCAGCAGGCCCGGCAGGATGTCGTCCAGGTCGGTGATCGGGTACGCATCGTCCATCGCGAACTGCGCCACGGCGCCTTCCTGGCCGGCGCGACCGCCATCCCAGGCTTCACGCTCGGGATCGCGCTCACGGCAGAACAGGATGGCTTCGCCGTGGCGACGACCAGGAATCAGTACCAGCACCGCTTCCGGCTCCGGGAAGCCGCACAGATACTGGAAATCCGAATCCTGCCGGTACGGATAATGGGTATCGAGGCTGCGCACCTTCTCCGATGCCGCCGGCAGCACCAGGATCGCGTCTTCGCCCGCCATGTCCATCAGCTGCCGGCGACGACGCTTGTACTCGCCGGCAGCGATGCCGGTGCGCTGCTTGATATCCATCAGTTCAGGCGCTGCCGATGGCGCGCGGCCAGCACCACATCACCGTGCAGCAGCAGCACCGCCACCCGGATGAACTCTTCGATCTCCGACAGGGCTTCGTCATCATCGTCACCGCCGGCTTCGAAGTCCTCGCTCGAGGCACGGGCCAGGCTGGCCAGGTCGTTCAGTGCCTCCTCGCCTTCTTCGGACAGGGTCGGCCGGTGGCCGCCGCTGCCCAGGCCGAAGCCGCCCAGGAAGGAGCGGGTCCAGCTGAACATGGAATCTGCCTGCGCGGCCACGTCGCTGCTGTCGGTCAACAGCAGCTCGAAGGCGAAGTCTCGGTCTTCCAGCTGCTTGATGGTGGCCTCCAGCAACTGCGCCAGCGCACTGTCGGCAGCCACCTGCGGCAGATTGTCGTCGGCCAGCACGCGCGCCGGCCAATCGTTGCCAGGGGCACCGCCAGCGGCCAGCCAGCCGCACAGCCCGCCATGCAGCTCGGCAGCAGTGGCGCCCAGGCCCAGTTCCTGGCTGGCGCGGGTAACGTCGTCGACGGAGGGAAGTTCGGTCATCGTGCGGCTCGTTCGGAAGGGAAACTGCGGAGCGCGCACGCGCGCGCCCGTGAGCCGGGTAGTGTAGCAATCTGTCCGCCTGCTCTCCGTAGCCGCCGGGCCCTGCTGCGGCAGTGCTTGACCGCCCTGACCCGGCTTGCCTATCGTGCGGGCATGGAACCCGCCGATCCCCTTGCCCAGCTGCAGGCCTTCGCCGCCCGTGTGGAGGCGTTGCTCGACCGCAACCAGCGGCTGGCCGAGGAGAACCGCAGCCTGCGCCACCAGCAGGAACAGCTGGTGGCCGAGCGCTCGACGCTGCTGGCCAAGAACGAGCAGGCGCGTTCGCGGGTGGAAGCGATGATCACCCGGCTCAAATCCCTGGAGCAGCACACATGAGTGCCGAACCGGTCAGCGTCCGTATCCTCGACCGTGAATACACAGTCGGCGTCGGTGGCGATGAACGCGACAGCCTGATGGCGGCCGCCCGCCTGCTGGATGCGCGCATGCGCGAGATCCGTGGCAGCAACCGGATGGCCGCGGTGGACCGCATCGCGGTGCTGGCGGCACTCAACCTGGCGCACGAGCTGCAGCTGCTGCGCGACGAGAACGCCCGCCAGGCGGTTGCCCTGCAACAGACCCTGGCCGACCTGAACCGGCGCCTGGACCGTGCAATCGACAGCAGCACGTGAGAAAGGCGCGGAATGCGCATTCTCTTTTCTGAATTGGCACGCACTGTTGCCGACGAACGGCCTATCCAGATCACGCGCGGTAGCTATAATGGCCACGCGTTCTCTGCGGTACTCGACGGCATGTGCAAACATTCGCCTTGTCCCTTAAGAACGACACCGGGAGCGCGACAGCGCCGGGAGTGCAGGTCCGCCTTGCAGCGGGAAGCCCGATGGTTCTCCAGCGTTCCCACTTGAGCCCCCGGGTTCAAGGTCGTTTCGCATGCATCGACATTGCGGAGAATGCAATATTCCAGCAAGGGCGGCGTCTTCGGGCGTCGCCCTTGTTCTTTCCGGCACAATGACGGCTGATCCTTGCCGCACGCTGCCATGAACGACCCGCGACAGGCCCTGCGCCACGACCTGCGGCAACGCCGCCGCGACCTTTCCGCCCCCGCCCGTATCGCCGCTGCCGAATCGCTGGCCGATGCGCTGCTGGCACTGCCGTTCGCCCCGCGCGAAGGGGCCGTGGCCGGCTACTGGGCGCTGGATGGCGAAATCGCCCTGCATCGCTGGCAATTGCAGCTGCCCGATCGCTTGACCTACTGCCTGCCGGTACTGCACGGCGACGTGCTGCGCTTCGCGCCCTGGCGCCCCGGCCAACCCTTGACCAGCAACCGCTACGGCATCCCCGAACCGGACCTTGCCATCGAAGACACGCTGGAACCGGCACAGATGGCCCTGGTGGTGACGCCGCTGG
>NZ_JBFRFE010000507.1:0-3217 GCF_052114665.1 Stenotrophomonas sp. 2YAF22
GTGATGATCTGCTTCGGGTACTTGCGCGCTTCCAGTTCGGCGACGAACGCGGCGCCGTAGTCGGCGTAGCTGATGCGGCTGTGGCCGTTGGCATCGGCGAGGAACGCCTTGGGCTGCACGCGGTACTGCCCACGCTCTTCACCCGGGCCAATTTCGGCCGCCGGCGAGAAGAAGGTCCAGTCCAGGTCATCCACCGCCTGCAGGCGGTTGAACGCTTCACGGTGGGCCAGCGCGTAGGGCTTGTAGGCATCCGGGAAGGTGGGGGTGTCGACCAGTTGCACGCCGGGGGCGACTTCCAGGCTGCCGGCGCCGCCGACCACGACCAGGCGCGGCACGTTGGCCTTGCGGGCGGCGTTGGCCAGCTGTGCGGCAACCTCGCCGACGCGACCGATGTCGTCGCCCGGGCGCGGGCCGTAGGCGCTGGCCAGCACATCGTGGCCGGTGATGGCGGCGACCAGGGCGTCCTGGTCATCCAGCGAGGCGATGACCGGATGGGCGCCTGCCAGCTCGGCCGGCAGGTCCTGCGCGCTGCGCACGATGACGGTCAGTTGATGGCCGTTGGCCAGCGCGTGGCGGGCGATCTGGCGGCCGATGTTGCCGGTGGCACCGACGAGGGCGATCTTCATGGCAGGACTCCGTGGGGGTGGTGGTTGGGAATGGGGCCACTGTAGGTCGCTGCAGTCGCTCGAAAAACAGCGTATAACGCGCTTGTTTGTTGCATGGATCGAGCAGATGGACCGATTGACCGCCATGACCGTATTCGTCGAAGTTGCCGAGCGCGGCAGCCTGACCGCCGCCGCCGAGGTGCTGGACATGTCCAGGGCCATGGTCAGCCGCTACCTGGCCGAGGTGGAGGGCTGGCTGGGTGCGCGGCTGCTGCACCGGACCACGCGGCGGGTGAGCCTGACCGGGGCCGGTGAAGCCGCGCTGGCGCGTTTCCGGCAGATGCTGGCGATCGGCGAGGAACTGCAGGGGGAGCTGGCCAGCGACGATCCCGAGCCACACGGCACGCTGCGCATCACCGCCAGCGTGTCGTTCGGGCAGAGCCATCTGGCGCGTGCGGTGGCCGCCTTCGTGCAGCGCCATCCGGCCGCACGCATCGAACTGCTGCTGGTCGACCGTATGGTCAACCTGGTGGAGGAGCGCGTCGACCTGGCCGTGCGCATCGCGCGGCAGATCGACCCCAGCCTGATCGCACGTCGTTTGGCGATCTGCCGTTCGGTGCTGTGCGCGACGCCGGCCTACCTGCAGGCGCGTGGCACGCCGACCGCGCCCGAACATCTCGCCGCGCACAATTGCCTGACCCATCACTACGTCGGCAAAAGCCTGTGGCAGCTGCATCGCGAAGGACGCTCGTTGTCGGTGGCGGTGGGCGGCAACATCAGTGCCAATGAAGCATCGCTGTTGCTGGAGGCGGTGCGCGCCAATGCCGGTATTGCCATGTTGCCGACCTACCAGGTCGCACCGTTGCTGCGCAGTGGCGAACTGATCGAACTGCTGCCCGAGTACAGCCTGGACGAGCTGGGCATTCATGCCGTGTACGCCTCGCGCCGGCAACAGCCCGTTATCATGCGGCGATTCCTGGATTTCCTCGCCGAGTGCTTCGCCAGCCCGGCCTTCCAGGATCTGGACTGGCGCCCTTCGGGCAAGGAGAACACATGAACCATGGACAGGCGTTGATCGACCACAACCGTGCTGCCTGGGACCGCCAGGCCAGCGAGGTGCGCGAGTGGTCGCGACCGGTGGATGCCGAAACGATTGCCGCCGCACGCGAAGGACGCTGGCAGGTACACCTGACACCGCGTGCGTTGCCGCTGGATTGGCTGGGCGATGTGCGTGGCAGGCGCATCCTGTGCCTGGCCTCGGCCGGTGGCCAACAGGCACCCGTGCTTGCCGCGGCAGGCGCTGAGGTGACCGTGTTCGACCTTTCCGACGGGCAGCTGGCACAGGACCGCGCCGTCGCCGACCGCGATGGTCTGTCGCTGCGCACCGTGCAGGGTGACATGCGTGATCTGCAGGCCTTTGCCAACGACAGCTTCGATGTGGTGTTCCATCCCATCTCGAACCTGTACGTGCCCGACGTGCGTCCGGTGTGGGCCGAGTGCCGCCGGGTGCTGGCACGCGATGGCCTGCTGATGGCCAGCTTCTACAATCCGGTGGTGTTCGTTGCTGCGCGTGATGCACAGCTGAGCGAGCAGGGCCTGATCCGCCCGCAGTACGCGATTCCCTATTCCGACCTGGAAGACCTGGAGCCCGCCGCGCGCGAGGCCAAGCTGGCCCGTGGCGAAGCGCTGACATTCGGCCACAGCCTGGGGGATCTGATCGCCGGGCAGCTGGATGCGGGGTTCGTCATCGACCGCTTCATGGAAGACTGGCAGCCGCAGCCGCGCTTCCTGATCGACCGTTACCTGCCGACCTTCCTGGCCACCCGCGCACGCCGGATCGGCTGAAGACGCGGGCGTACAATGGACGGCCCCACGTTGCACGAGTGAGCCGTCCCTTGTCGTATCCCTATCCGCTGGTCGTGTTCGACCTCGATGGCACGCTGGTCGACAGCGCCGCCGATATCGCCGAAGCACTGAACCGCACGCTGGAAGACATCGGCCTGGCGCGCGTACCCGAAGCCACCGTGCTGGGCTGGATCGGCGACGGCGTGCGCCGGCTGGTCGAACAGGCCGTGCAGGCCGCCGGGCGTCAGATCGATCTGGCAGCGGTGATGCCGACCTTCATGGTCCATTACCGCGAATGCCTGCTGCGCAGCCCGCAGCKGTTCGCTGGCGTAGTGGATGCGCTGGCGCAGTTGCGTGCGTTGAAGGTGCCGCTGGCCATCTGCACCAACAAGCCGGTCGCGCTGGTGCCGCCGTTGCTGCAGCACCTGGGTATCGCCAACGCCTTTGCGCTGGTGCTGGGTGGTGATTCGCTGCCGCAGCGCAAGCCCAGTGGTGAGCCGTTGCGGCATATCGCCGCGCACTTCGAAGTGCCCGTCGATGCGTGCCTGATGGTTGGCGATTCGCTCACCGACTATCGTGCTGCCGAGGACGCCGGCATGCCGATCGCGCTGGTGCGCTACGGCTATCCGCGAGGACTGGACCTGGAAAAGGCGCACGCGGTAGCGGTGATTGACGACCTGCGCGAGCTGCCGGGGCTGCAGGGCTGACGCAACGGTAGTGCCGGCCGTTGGCCGGCACCCCGTGACGCGCTGCCGAAGGTCATGATG
>NZ_JBFRFE010000508.1:0-3201 GCF_052114665.1 Stenotrophomonas sp. 2YAF22
GGTTTCATAGACAGTGCCGTAGTTCGGGTGCACATAGCTTGACGCGCGATACGGCAGCGAGGTGTATTGGCGGATGCGATCGATCCGACCCGGCGAGCATCTAATCTGGTTGGTAGGGCCGGCATAGTAAGTCGCACGGAAGATCTCGGTACCCACCGGCACGTCCGGCCCGACAGTGATCGAGCCATTGAGATTGGCGATGTTGACCAACGGCCCGTCACCATCGACAAGCCGGCAGTTCTGCGCCCAGGCAGAGGCACTGGCCAGCAGCAACATGGCGAGCACGACGCGGGCCACCAACAGAATCGGATTCATGGCGCTTTCTCCAGAGTGGCCACATGAGGACGGGGGCCGGGCTCGGACTGCTGTGCGGCGGCGCCGGTCTGGCAGCGTGCTTCCACTACGGTGTAACCGTCGCTGGAACGCGACATCGGCACCTGCACCTGCATCACGCACTGCTCGTCGCTGCCGGGACCCCACTGCACCTGCACCGGGCCGGATGCCTGCAGGCCGGTGAGCAGCAGGCGGCTGCCCTGCCCCACCACACCAACATTGGTGCCCTGGCCGTCAGTTGCCTCGGCGCCGAACGGCAATGGCCGGCCGTCATCGGTACGTGCGTCCACCATCAGGCCGTGGCTTGCGCGCGTGCTGAAAGCCAGCCGCACCAGGGATCCAGCACGCGGCGCGACGCTGCGTGCGGTCTCCTGCAGCTCCACGTCAAAGCCGGTGCCCTTCGGATCAATCGAGATGGTGTTCAACTGGTAAGGCGTCAGGAACGGGACCACGGCATAGCCGCGCTTGTCCAGGCGTGCACCGCCCCCGTTCTCGATGCGCGCGCCGGCCGCGCCAGCGGCATGCACCAGCGCTGCCGTTTCGCCCAGCGGCGGGGACAAGGTCAGCCCGTCGCCATGCAGCACCATGCCGCCAGCCGCGCCCATGCCCAGCTGGGTGTAGTCGCTGCCGTTGCTGACGCTGGCCGTCCATTGGCCGCGCGCACCCCGGTAACCGGTATTGAGATCAACACTGTTGCTGCCCGCGATGCGCGACAGGGTGGCCCCGTAGCTGAAGCGATCGTCCAGCGATGAGATGCCGTTGGTCGACAGCTGCGTGGCCGGCTCGCCATTACGGCTTCGGGTATGCATCAGGTTGCCCAGTGGCGCACGCGGTGACCTGCCCAGTGGCAACGACACCATCAGCATCAGCCGGTTGTCGACCCGCGCCTGCTGGGCCCTCGCTGCCGGCATCTCCACGCCGGGAATGCTGTCCTGCAAGGCGCCTCGACCGAAGTCGATCGAATCGCGGGTACGCTGGAAGTTCACGCTGTAGCTCAGGGCTTTCCACTGGTTGCTGTAACCGATGCTCAGGTCGAGCTGGCGTCCCGGTGCGTTCCAGAAATCGCGGCGTGTGCCGATCACGAACAGCTGCCCGCCGCGCTCGCCCAGCTGTTGGTTCATGCTCAGATCCATGCGGTTGCGCTGGCGGGCCACCGTGTCGATGTCCAGGTCGCGGGCACGCGCATCGCGCAACGATGCCCAGTCGCGCAGGCTCACGTAGTCACGGGTGGCATAACGGTAGGCCGCCACGGCGAAAGACGTTCCAGTGCGCACGACGTTGCGGTTGTAGGCCAGCCGGAAGCTGCTGCCGGACATCGGCGGCAGCCCCTGCACGGCCGTCCGCGCCAGCGACACATCCGCAGCAACCGCACCGAAGGACGTGTTGATCGCCGCCCCAGCAAGGCCGGCACGGTAGTCCTCGCCCACGACCATGCCACTGTAGGTGCTGAGCGTGTTGGTGAGGCCGCGCTGGTACTGCAATTGCAGCAGCTCCGGCGCCGCACGCAGCGTGCTTTCGTCAACGCGTCCGGCGGACACGTTCCAGCGCGACTGGCCTGGGCGCAGCAGCTGCGGTACCGCCGAGTACGGCACGGTGAAGCGGCGCGAGCGGCCATCCGCCTCGCGCACCTCGACCTCCAGGTCACCGGCATAGCCGGTTGGATACAGATCGTCCAGTTCGAACGGCCCCGGCGCGACGCTGGCCTCGTGCAGCACGCTGCCGCGCTGGCGCACGATCACCCGCGCGTTTGTCTCGGCTACGCCACGGATCACCGGTGCGAACCCACGCTGTGACTGCGGCAGCATGCGATCGTCGCTGCCCAGGCGAATGCCACGCAGGCGTACGCCTTCGAACAGGTCGCCCGGGGTGGAGGTGTCGCCCAGCATCAGCTGCGCCTTCCACCGCACGATATCGTGCTGCAGGTAGGCGGCCGTGGAGCGGTACCGCTGGGGCTGGTTGCCCCCCAGCGTCATCGCGCCCTGGTGCACCAGCTGCCATCCGGCGACACGGCCCGTGGCGTTCACACCCAGGAAGCCCGAATAGCGGGCCGTACTGCCGTTGTTGTAGCGGTACGCGTTGGCGTTGTAGCTCAAGGCGAACGCGGGCACGCCGGCATCCCACTGGCTGGGATCGACGTAGCCGCGCGCTTCGTTGCGCAGGTAGAGCTGTGGCACCTGCAGGTCCAGCGTCTGGCTGCCCGCATCGAACGTTGCCGAGGCACCGGGCACCAGATCGCCCAGGCTTCCGCAGAACACCTCCTGCGGCCATGGCAACACGGGCAGCTGCTGCGCGTCGGCCTGCAGTCGTGCCGGAGCGATGCCGTACGCCTGCAGGTTGGCCGGATCCAGGCACAGGCGGGAACTGCCCTCCACATCGCGGTAGAGGATGTCGGTACGCGCCTGCCACTGTCCGTTGAGACGGACGTCGCCACGGTAGGTCCCCGGCGCGACATAGTCGGCCTGCGCGAAGCGTTCAAGATCCAGGCGGGCTGACGCACCGGCCGGCAGGAACGCTGCATCGAACGTCACTGCGTCATCGGCACCGGGTTCGGTCGCCCATGCGGTGTGGGTGAACAGGATGGTGGCCACCAGCATCGGCAGTCGGGCATGCCGCAGGCGACAGGCGCCGTTGCCCGGCGCCCGGATCGGGGCGTTCATCAGGGTGTCTCCGCGGGGACAGGGAAAGGCGCGCAACTGGTGCGCGCTGTAATCAGGGCTGCAAGGCAACCTGGGTCGGCACCAGGGCGCCGAAATCGTTGATGACGGTGATCGCGCCCTTCACCTCGCCCTGCGGACGAACTGAGAGATCCTCCAGCGCGAACTCGGCCTGTGCGAACGGTGCGACCATGCCACCGCCCTGCATGCCTTC
>NZ_JBFRFE010000509.1:0-3192 GCF_052114665.1 Stenotrophomonas sp. 2YAF22
GCCGGATGACTCACTCACCCCGTACGCCGGCTTCATCTACGACTTCAACCGCTACTTCAGCGGCTATGTCAGCTACACCGACATCTTCCAGCCACAGAACTACCGCGACAAGGCCAACAACTACCTCGAACCGGTCGTCGGTGACATGTGGGAAGCCGGGGTCAAGGCCGAGTTCTTCGATGGCCTGCTCAACACCTCGGTCGCGGTGTTCAAGGGCGAGAAGGACAACGTCGCCGAGCTCGATGATTCGGTACCGGAAAACTCGCTGCCCGGTGGCATCAGTGCTTACCGCTCCACCGGCAAGGGCAACAAGGTGAAGGGCTGGGAAATCGAAGCGCAGGGCAGCCTGGGCGAGCACTGGAACCTGTCTACAGGGTTCACCCACACCGTCAGCCGCAATGCGCTGGGCGTTCGCCAGAACACCACCGTTCCGGTCGATCTGTTCCGCCTCAACGCCAGCTGGCGCCCGGGTGGTGCCGAAGGCCGCTTCTGGATCGGTGGCGGCGCGACCTGGCAGAGCGGCATCTGGAGCCTGAGCAACAAGCCGCGCGAGGACTTCCTGGTCAGCGGCAAGCGCGACCGCGTGGCGATCGAACAGGGTGATATCTACCTGCTCAACCTGTCGGCCGGCTATCGCTTCAACGAAAACTTCACCGCCCAGGTGAACGTCAACAACCTGCTGGACAAGAAGTACTACAACCGCGTCGGTTTCTACGACGGCGTGTACTGGGGCGAACCGCGCAACGCGATGATGACGCTGCGCTGGAAGCTCTGACAATCTGATGGATGGCGCCGGTTCTGCGACCGGCACCCGGCCACGGATGGCCAACCCCGGCGCGCTTCGGTGCGCCGGTCCTCTTTCATTCAACCTGCAGGACCGCCGTGGACCGCTCGCCCGCAACCGCCAGCCCCCGCCTTAGCACCCTCTTCGCCAACCCGCGATGGGGCGTGCTGTCCCGATCCCTTGCCGCCATCTTCGGCGGCTACGCGCTTGCCTCGATGACCACGGTGTTCTGTGCGCTGGCGCTGCCGGGCGCGCGCGGCCAGGCCGTGCTGACCGGCATGCTGCTGGCGATCCTGGTCGCCGCCTGCGCCGCGCTGTGGGCGTTCGCCACGCGCAGTGCGCTGCGTGCCTGGGTCGGCATTCTCGCCCCCACCCTGCTGTTGGCCGGCATTTCGCGCCTGCTGGGAGCGTGGGCATGAAGAATGGATTCCGCCAATCCATGGCCTGGCTGCATACCTGGACCGGACTGCTGGTCGGCTGGCTGCTGCTGCTGATCTTCATGGCCGGCACCGCCAGCTACTACCGCGAGGAAATCAGCCGCTGGATGCGCCCGGAGCTGCCGCGCAGCACGGTCAGCACCGACGAAGCGGCGCAGCGCGCGGCCGACTACCTGCTGGCCAACGCACCGCAGGCCGAGAGCTGGTTCGTCACCCTGCCGCAGCCACGCAATCCGGCCATGCAGATGTTCTGGCGGTTGCCGGCCGAGCTGGCCGACCCCAGCAAGGGCCGACGCGGCGCCTTCGGTGATGCCACCCTGGACCCGAACACCGGCACCGAGCTGAAGGCCCGCGAGACACGTGGCGGCGACTTCTTCTACCGCCTGCATTTCGACCTGCACTACATTCCCGTGCTGTGGGCGCGCTACCTGGTGGGCTTCTGCGCGATGTTCATGCTGGTGGCCATCATCACCGGCGTGATCACCCACAAGAAGATCTTCAAGGACTTCTTCACCTTCCGGAAGGACAAGGGCCTGCGTTCCTGGCTGGACTTCCACAACGTCAGCGCGGTGATGGCCCTGCCTTACCACGCGATGATCACCTACACCGGCATCGTCACGTTGATGATCATGTACCTGCCGTGGGGAGTGAACGTGGCCTACGGCACCGACCAGGATGCGTTCTATGCGGAGGCCTTTGGTGGCCTGCCCGAGGTCACCGCGCCCGCCGAAGGCAAGGCAGCCCCCCTGCCGCTGCGGCAGCTGCTGGACAGCGCCCGCACGCATTGGCACGGCACCGAGGTCGCCGGTTTCAGCGTTGCCAATCCCGGTGCCGCGAATGCGGTGATCGACATCCGCCAGCGCGATGGCAAACGCCTGTCCATCGATACCCCGGCGCTGCGCTATGACATGGTCACTGGCGCGCTGCTGCAGGAAACGCCGCCTTCCGGTGGCGCCACCGCCACCCGTGGCGTGCTGTATGGCCTGCACCTGGCCCGCTTTGCCGATTGGGGCCTGCGCGCGTTGTTCTTCCTGTCCGGTCTGACCGGCTGCCTGATGGTGGCCAGCGGCGTGGTGCTGTGGGCGGTGAAGGAGCGGCCGAAGCACGCCAAGAGCGGTCGCACCGGCTTCGGCCTGCGCCTGGTCGATGCACTGAACATCGGCGCCGTGGCCGGTCTGCCGATCGCCTTCGCCGCCTATTTCTGGGGCAACCGCCTGCTGCCGCTGGGCCTGGCCGAGCGATCCAACGCCGAAGCGAACGTGTTCTTCTACGCGTGGGGCGCCTCGCTGTTGGCGGCCTTCATCTGGCCCAAGCGGATGATGTGGGCGTGGCAGCTGTACATCGGCGCGGCCGCGTTCGCGCTGATTCCGGTGGTCAACGCATTGACCACCCACGCGCACCTGGGCGTCACCTTGTTCAACGGTGACTGGGCATTGGCCGGTTTCGACCTGTCGATGATCGCCTTCGGCGCCATGCTGGCCCTGTGCGGCTGGCGCATGCAGCGCTGGACGCCACAGCTGACTGCCGCCGAGAAGAAGAAGCGTGCGGCGGCCGCTGCAGCGACGAAGGCACCGGCCGATGCAGTGGAAGCGGAGGCCAGCGCATGATGCTGCTGGTACTGGGATTGTCATTCACAGCGTTCACCGCGCTGTCGCTGGCGATGGAAAAGCACCAGCAGGAACTGCACGGCAAATCCGCGGCATCACCGGTACGGCGTACGCAATGGCGGGTGCTGGGCTGGGTACTGCTGACGGTGGCTTTCGCACTGTGCGTGGTCGACCACGGCTGGGCGATGGGCCCGGTGCTGTGGCTCGGCGCGCTCACCCTGGGTGGAATCGTGCTGGCGTTCGCGCTGTACCCGTACCGGCCGAAATGGATCGCGCCGCTGGCGATCGCGTTGCCAGTGATCGGGCTGGTGGTGGCGCTGTTGTAACCCGTGCGGTGTACCGCATCCACGCATGGCGTGGATCT
>NZ_JBFRFE010000510.1:0-3192 GCF_052114665.1 Stenotrophomonas sp. 2YAF22
GGTCAGGGTGACTGCCTTCACCCGTGCATCGCGCAGTACGTCGGCAGCCTGGTCGTTGTCGATGTGCAGCACGTCGAACACACCGTCCGGCAGGCCGCCATCGCGGCACACCGCCAGGATCAGGTCGGCGCACTGCGGCACGTTGCTGGCGTGCTTGAGCAGCGCCACGTTGCCGGCCATGAACGCCGGGGCCAGGAAGCGGAACACCTGCCAGATCGGGAAATTCCACGGCATCACCGCGAACACGCAGCCGATCGGTTCATAGCGCACGTAACTGCGCTGGGCCTCGGTATCGATCAGCTGCGGCTTCAGATAGTCGGCGGCATGGTCGGCATAGAACTCACAGGTGGTCGCGCACTTTTCCACTTCGGCCAGGGCCTCGGCCTTCAGCTTGCCCATCTCGCTGGTCATGGCCTGCTGCAGGTCATCGCGGCGCGCACGCAGCTGGCCGGCAATCTGCTTGAGGATCGCCCCGCGATCCTGCAGCGAGCGCTCGGCCCAGCGTGGGAACGCCTCGGCTGCGGCCTGCAGGCGCTGCTCGATGGCAGCGGCATCCATCAGCTCATGGCGGTAGGTCACCTGGCCGGTGGCCGGGTTGATGATCTCGACGGTCATGGGGGGTCTCCATCAGGTAGACCCCCATTGTGCGCCGGCCGCCGTGAGCCGGATGTTGCCGGCTCAGCCGTTGTCCTGGCGGGCCAGCTGCAGGTCGCGCTGGCGTCGCTTCTCCGCACGCGCATTGATGTACCAGCCGATCACCGCAGCAATGGACACTGCAGACACCAGCAGCGTGGCCAGCGCATTGATCTTCGGGCTGATGCCCATGCGTACCGAGGCGAACACCTTCATCGGCAGCGTGGTCGAGCCCGGCGTGGCAACGAAGCTGGCCACCACCACGTCATCCAGCGACAGGGTGAACGCCAGCAGCCAACCGGCCACCAGCGCCGGGGCGATGATCGGCAGGGTGATGCGGGTGAACACGGTCAGCCGGCTCGCGCCGAGATCCATCGCCGCTTCTTCCAGCGACAGGTCCATCTCCTGCAGGCGCGAGGACACCACCACGGTGACGAAGCACAGGGTGAAGGTGACGTGGGCGATCCAGATGGTAGCCAGGCCACGCGCCGGGAAGCCCGGAATCGCGCCCATCGAGGCCAGCAGCGCCATCAGCGAGAAGCCGAGGATCACGTCCGGCATCACCAGCGGCGCGGTCACCAGCGCACCGAAGAACGGCTTCCCGCGGAAACGCTTGAAGCGGGTCATCACCATCGCCGCCAGCGTGCCGAGCACGGTGGCGGTACAGGCGGTCCAGAACGCGACCACCAGGCTGGTCCACATCGCATCCATCAGCGCCCGGTCGGCAAACAGATCGCTGTAGGCACGGGTGGAGAACCCGGCCCAGACCATGGCCAACCGCGAGCTGTTGAACGAATAGAACATCAACAGCAGGATCGGCAGGTACAGGAAAGCGAAGCCGAGCAGCAGCACGCCCAGGCCCAGGCCCTTGGCAGAACGCGGGCTCATGCCTGCTTCCCTTCCAGCAAACGCTGCTGGGATCGGTTGAACAGCAGGATCGGCACCAGCAGCAACAGGATCATCGCCGCCGCCATTGCCGAGGCACCGGGCCAGTTGCGGTTGTTGAAGAACTCGTTCCACAGCTGGCGACCGACCATCAGGGTTTCCGAGCCACCCAGCATTTCCGGGATCACGAATTCGCCGATCGCCGGGATCATCACCAGCATGCAGCCGGCGATGATGCCCGCCTTCGACAGCGGCAGGGTGATGCGCAGGAACGCCTGCCACGGCTTGGCGCCGAGGTCGTAGGCTGCTTCCAGCAGTCGGTGGTCATGCTTGACCAGGTTGGCGTACAGCGGAAGCACCATGAACGGCAGATAGCAGTACACGATGCCGATGTAGGCTGCGGTCGGGGTGTCGATCAGCTGCAGTTTCGGCAGGCCCATCGAGGTCATCAGCGACTGCAGGCCGGTGTACTGCAGGAACTGGTCGAGCAGGCCGTTGCGGTCCAGGATCGCTTTCCATGCATAGACGCGGATCAGGAACGAGGTCCACGACGGCAGCACCACCAGCATCATCGCCACGTTGCGCGCGGCCGGCGACAGGCGGGCGATGGCATAGGCCATCGGATAGCCGATCAGCAGGGTGAGGAAGGTCGAGATGGCGGCGATCTTGATCGAGCTCAGGAACGCCTGCGCATAGATCGAATCACGGAACAGCGCCAGGTAGTTCTCGAGGTTGAGCTTGAGCGAGAGCCCGCCATCGACGTACTGCAGCAGCCAGGTGTACGGCGGCGAGCCGACCCGGCTGTGCGAGAAACTGATCATCAGCACGATCAGGAACGGCACGGCGAAGAACAGCAGCAGCCACAGGTACGGAATGCCGATCACCGTGGCACGCAGCCCCGGCAGCCAGCGCTTGAGGCCGGCGGCGCTCATGAGGTCAGCACCACGCCGTCGTTGTCGCGCCAGTGCACCCACACCTCGTCACCCCAGGTCAGGCCATCGCTGGCCCAGCGCTGCGAGTTGGCGAAGTTGGCCAGCACCTTGGCGCCGCTGGGCAAGCGCACGTGGTAGACCGAATGGCTGCCGAAGTAGGCAATGTCCTCGATCACGCCCTGCGCCTTGTTGGTGTGCCCTTCCGGCTCATCCTTGCCGATCATCACCTTCTCCGGGCGCAGCGCGAACGCGACCGGCTGCCCTTCGTAACAGGTGATGCCATGGGCGATGTAGACCGGCGCCGGGAACAGCGGCGAGCGCACGGTCACGTATTCGGGCAGGTCCTCGTCGATCACCCCGTCGAACAGGTTGACCGAACCGATGAACTCGGCGACGAAGCGGTTGGCCGGCTGCTCGTAGACCTCGTCGGGCTTGCCGACCTGCTGGATCCAGCCGGCGTCCATCACCGCGATGCGGGTGGCCATGGTCATCGCCTCTTCCTGGTCGTGGGTGACCATCACGCAGGTCACGCCCGACGACTCGATGATGCTGACCAGCTCCAGCTGCATCTGCGAGCGCAGCTTCTTGTCCAGCGCGCCCATCGGTTCGTCCAGCAGCAGCAGCTTGGGCCCCTTGGCCAGCGACCGCGCCAGCGCCACGCGCTGCTGCTGGCCGCCGGACAGCTGGTGCGGCTTGCGCTTGCCAAGATGGCCCATCTGCACCAGGTCGAGCATCTCGCCCA
>NZ_JBFRFE010000511.1:0-3189 GCF_052114665.1 Stenotrophomonas sp. 2YAF22
CTGCTGGGCAGCATGGTGGTGGCACTGCTGCTGGCCACCGGTGGCGTGCTGATCCTGCGTGCCTACCGGCGTTCGGTGATCGAACCACTGCGCCGCAACCATGCGCGGTTGCTGGAAAGCGAAGCCTTCAGCCGTACCATCCTCGACAACGCACCGATCGGATTGTGCCTGCTGCGTCGCACCGATGGCCGCGTGCTGCTGGACAACGCGCTGGCGCGTCAGTGGTTGGGGGAAGACCACGACGAGGGTGGCTGGCACGGGCCCTGGCGACGCAGCGTGCTCGCCGCCGGCGGCACCGCCACGGGCGACGGCCTGGCCTACACCACGCCGGACAACCGCCACCTGCTGATCACCGCCACGCCCGCGCGCTATCGCGGCGAACCCGCTGTGCTGTGCCTGTTCATCGACCTCAGCAGCCAGCACGAGGCCGAGCAGGTGCAGCAGCAGGCACGGCGTGCGGCCGACCAGGCCAACCGCGCCAAGAGCCAGTTCCTGGCCACCATGAGCCATGAGATACGCACCCCGCTGTACGGTGTGCTCGGCACGCTGGAACTGCTTGGCCTGACCCCGCTGGATGCGCGCCAGCAGGACTACCTGGACACGATCCAGCGCTCGTCATCGACATTGATGCAGCTGATCAGCGACATTCTGGATGTCAGCAAGGCCGAGGCCGACCAGCTGAGCCTGGAACCCGGCGCGTTCGATCCGGTGCGGTTGACCGAAGACGCACTGGACTCCTACGCCGCTGCCGCCGCACACAAGGGCCTTCAGTTCTACGCCTGCATCGACCCGGACGTGCCGGCTGCGGTCAACGGTGATGCCGCGCGCATCCGCCAGATCCTCAACAACCTGATCAGCAATGCGCTGAAGTTCACCGACAGCGGTCGGGTCGTGGTACGCCTGGGTGCACAGCACGTCGATGATCGCTGCTGGCTGCGCTGGCAGGTGGCCGATACCGGCATCGGCATCGCCAGCGAGCACCAGGCACATCTGTTCGAACCGTTCTTCCAGGCCAACCCGGGCACCGATGCCATGCGTGGCACCGGACTGGGCCTGGCGATCTGTGCGCACCTGACCGCGATGATGGACGGCCACCTGCGGGTGGTCAGCGAAAGCGGCCTGGGCAGCAGTTTCTCGGTCGAACTGCCGCTGCCTGAGGCAGTACCCGATCCGCTGCAGGCGGCCTCACCGCAGTTGCCGGCAGGGCTACCGGTGCAGGTTCGCGGCAGCGTTCGCGAGCTTGCACAATCGATATGCGATCGGCTGCAGCAGCGTGGCGCACAGGCCAGCGTGCACCGCGACGATGCGCCGGCGCTTGCCGACCCTGGCACGGTGATGCTCGACCTTGTGCTGGACGAGGGTGTGCCTGCGTGGAGTGGACCGCAGGTGGTGGCCTGCCGCGAAGGCGGAATGCAGCCGCAACAGGTGCAGGGACATTGGCAGGTCGGCGTGCATCGCCTGGATGCGATCGTGATGGCGCTGGCGGCTGCGGCAGGGCGGGCACTGCCCGCCGAGGTCAACGGGCGTCTGCCCGCGACACGCAGGTTCGGTGGGCTGCAGGTACTGGTCGCCGAAGACAACCCGATCAACCAGGCGATCCTGCGTGACCAGCTGGAGCAGCTCGGCTGCCACGCTGTGGTCGCCAGCGACGGCAATGAGGCCCTGCGCTATTGGCCGCAGCGTCCTTTTGCCTTGGTGTTGACCGACCTCAACATGYCGGGACTGGACGGTTACGGTCTGGCCCGTGCATTGCGCGCGCGTGGAGTTGGCGTACCGATCCATGGCGCAACCGCCAACGCCGACCCGGCCGAACGGCAACGCTGCCACGAGGCAGGGATGCAGGGGGTGCTGGTCAAGCCGATCACCCTGGCAGCACTGCAGCGCCTGCTGACCCAGGTTGCAGCCGGGCCGCACAGCGAACCCAGCGACGACGATGCCGATGCTCCGCTGCAGGTTCCGGAAAAGATGCAGGCGTTGTTCGTGCAGACCATGCAGGCCGACCTGGACAGCCTGCAGCGGGCGATCGGCGATGCCTCGCCCGAACGCGTGGCACAGGTGCTGCACCGCATCCGCGGCGCACTGGTGATCGTCGGCGCACCGGCACTGGTGGCACACGGCCAGAAGATCGAACAACAGATCGGTGACGGCGACACGCTGCCTGCACTGGCCGGGGCGCTCGACCACTTCCAACGGCGCCTGCAGCGGCTGCTGGAACCATTGACGCACATCGCCGCCCCCTCACCTTCCCGCAACCCGACACTGCCATGACCACCCGCATCCTCATCGCTGACGACCACCCGATCGTGCTTGCCGGCATCCGCGATGTCCTGGCCGGCGAACTGGACCTGGACGTGGTCGGCGAGGCCGCCGATCCGGCGACCCTGATCGAGCTGATGACGAGCACCCGGCCCCACGCGGTGATCACCGATTACAGCATGCCCGGTGGTGACAGCTTCGGCGATGGCATCAAGCTGATCTCATTCCTGCGCCGCAGCTTCCCGGACACGCATGTACTGGTATTGACGATGGTCTCCAACCCTTCGCTGGTGGCAGCCATGTATGCCGCTGGCGCGGGCGGCGTGGTGCTCAAGAGCCACGGCCTGGGCAGCCTGGTGCAGGCGCTGCGCACGGTGCTGGCCGACCGCATCTATCGCCCGCCCGGACTGATGCCGGTTGCCGCGGCGGAACCGGCCGATGCCGCGGTGGTGCTGGCGCGCCTTTCCCCACGGGAACTGGAAGTGATCCGCCTGTTCACCGGCGGCATGAGCGTGGGCGACATCGCCCGCCAACTGCAGCGCAGCGCGAAGACGGTCAGTACCCAGAAGATCAGCGCGATGCGCAAACTGGGCGTGGACAGCGACCAAGCGCTGATCGAGTACTGCCTGCAGGCCTCGTTGTTCGCCTGAGGCGTCCACAACGCTGAACCGTGCCCGGCCCATGCGCCGGGCACGAAGTGCTTTAGGAAACGCCTGATTCCATAGGACAGGGCTGATTTCTAGTCTGGATGCATCCCGCCACGGTGACGACGTCCCATCGTCATCGCGTTACCGGCGGGAGGGAAACCGGATGGCGCCTGCAGCGGCCATCGCACGCGGTTTCCACAGCGACGCGGCCCTGCCGCGTCAGATCGCGCAGCCGCGCTGCGCCCTGCCACAGGAATCCAACAGCATGAACGCCTCTCCCCCACGG
>NZ_JBFRFE010000512.1:0-3176 GCF_052114665.1 Stenotrophomonas sp. 2YAF22
GTGCTGTTCGTGCTGTCGCTGCCGTTCACCGGGCTGGCGCCGTTGTGGGCCACGCGCTCGGCCGCCAGCCTGCTGCTGGTGCTGGCGGTGCTGCTGATCAGCCTGGCCAACGCGGTCTACCAGCACGACGACGGCACCCCGCCCTACCCGGCCTGGCTGCGCCGGCTGGTCGAGGCCAGCCTGCTGGCATTGCCGATCTACGCCGGCCTGGCGCTGTACGCAATGACGCTGCGGGTCAGCCAGTACGGCTGGACCCTCTCGCGCTTCTGGGGCTTTGCGGTTGCGGTACTGATCGCCGGCTATGCAATCGGCTACGCCTTCGCCGCACTGCGCCGGCAGGGCCGTTGGCTGCATCGGCTTGAGCCGGTCAACCGCTGGATGTGCTGGACCGTACTGGCCACTGCACTGCTGGCCATCTCCCCGGTGATCGACCCGGTGCGCATCACCCTGGCCAGCCAGATGAAGCGCCTGCGCGCCGATCCCGCGCTGATGACCGCGGACGCGGCCAACCAGCTGCGATTCGAGCTGGGCCGCCGTGGTGTGCAGGCGCTGCGCACGCTGCAGAAGGCGCCATCCTTGGCGGCCRACACCCGCGCCTCCAGCATCATCGTGCAGGCACTGGCCCGACAGAAGCGCGAATCGCGCTGGGACAACAACATCGACGATGGCGTGCGCGACCTGGCCGGCCTGAAGGCACGGATCGTGCTGGCCAAGGGCACCGCATCGCCAGCCGATGACTGGTGGCAGGCAGTACTGGATAGGCGCTTGAGCGCGGGCGATTGCCTGGACGCCGACAAGATCGGCGACAACCGCTGCGTCGCCCTGCGTCGTGACCTGGACGGCGATGGCCAAGACGACGTGCTGCTGTGCATGACCACCCTGTACAGCGGTCCGCGCTGCCAGCTGCACGTGCGTGAACCGGCTGGCTGGAGAAAGGAGGGTGATGTTTCCTTCCAGGACGTTGACCAGCGCACTTCCAACGAGGCCCCACAGGCCCTGCGCGATGGCCGCTTGACCGTGCAACCGCCGCGCTGGCCGACGCTGCTGCTTGACGGCACGGCGGGTCAGCTGGAGATTGATCGCAGCAAAGACCGCGCGGAGGCGGCAACACCATGAGCGGATACTGCCGCATCGCCCCGGGCCACCCGGTGCACGAGTACTACCACGCCAACGAATACGGTTTCCCGCAGCGCGATGAGCGCGAGTTGTTCGAGCGCCTGCTGCTGGAGATCAACCAGGCCGGCCTGAGCTGGGAAACCATCCTGAAGAAGCGCGAGGGGTTCCGCGCGGCCTATGACGCTTTCGACGTCGATCGCGTCGCCGCCTATGCCGAGCAGGACATCGAGCGCCTGTTGTCGGACCCTGGCATCATCCGCAACCGGTTGAAGGTGCTGGCCGCGATCCACAACGCGCAGGTGATCCAGCAGCTGCGCCGGAGCCACGGCAGCTTCGCCGCGTGGCTGGACGCCCATCACCCGCGCAATAAAGCTGACTGGGTGAAGCTGTTCAAGAAGACCTTCCGCTTCACCGGCGGCGAGATCACCGGCGAGTTCCTGATGAGCCTGGGCTACCTGCCGGGCGCGCATGCCGAGGACTGCCCGGTGCACGCCAAGCTGCTGAAGCTGGCACCGCCATGGGTGCAGGCATCCGCCCGGTAGTGCCGGCCGCTGGCCGGCATTGCCCGTGAGCCGTCAGACGCCCATGTAACGGCCCGGACGGTGGTTGAACATCAGCACCAGGCTGAGCACCACCGCACCGATGGCCGAGTACATCACCTTCGACGGCGACAGCACGAAGAACGCGGCCACCATCAGGCACGCATCGAAGGACATCTGCACCTTGCCGGCGCTCCAGCCACGGGTGCGCTGCAGGTACACCGCCAGGATGCCGATGCCGCCGAGGCTGGCGCGGTGGCGGATGAAGAACAGGATGCCCAGGCCGGACAGCGCGCCACCGACCAGCGCCGAGTACAACGGCGCGATATGCGAGAAGTCGGCCCAGCGCGGCAGGATGTCGGTCAGCAGGCCGCAGGCGGTGACCGCCGCGAACGTCTTCAGGGTGAATTCCCAGCCCATGCGGCGCACCGCCACCCAGTAGAACGGCAGGTTGACCAGCACGAACACCAGGCCGAAGTTCCAGCCCATCGTGTAATGCAGCAGGAACGCCATGCCGGCCATGCCCCCGATCATCAGCCCGCCCTTGGCGAAGATCGCCAGGCCCAGTGAAGCCACGAGCATGGCCAGCACCATGCCCTGCACGTCCTCGGCGACCGAGTGGCGCAGCGCCTTCTCATCGGCGGGGGTGCCGGCAACATCGGGCGGCGGGGTCAGCGGGCCAGCGGTGACCAGGTGGCCGTCAGCGTCGTCGCACGGCGCCGGGCCATGGGATTGGAGGGACATACAGGTGGGGGCACTACGGGTGGGGAGCGGTATTAGACACGATCTGCATGACAGTTGCAGATGAAATCGTTCAGTTGGGAGTTGCGGCGAACGGCGCAGCCCCTCGTGGCTGGGCGGCATACTACCTCCGAATCTGGCAGTGGGCCGGGCGGGTGGGCTGTGCAGGGGGCGCTGCAAGTACGTCCATGTAAGCTCGGTCGCCGCTTGCTCGTGCGCGCTATCCCGCGCGCACGACAAGACCGGGGTTGAGCGTCCTGCCCAACCCGCCCGAGGCATGCCTCGGGCCCATGCGGCTCACGCCCCTGCACAGCCCACCCACCCGGCCCCCGGACAGGTTCCGTGCGCGTCCAGCCACGTAAAGAGAAAAGAAGAGCAGAAGCGGGTCGCTGCGCTCGGTGGAGCGGTTGTCTCAGCGCCGGGTGGCTAGGTGGTGGGCGACCAGGGCGTTTGCGTGGCCATGGCCCAGCCCGTGCTCGGATTTCAGGAAGCTGACCAGCTCCATATGCTTCAAGCCCGGCCGTTTGGCCAGCAGCCCCAGCCAATGCGTCACCGGCTGCCCGTAGGTCTTTTCGATGGAAGGAAAATAGGACGCCGGGCCCTTGGGTTTGCTGTCGCTGCTCATGTGCTGCTCCCTGTTGTTTGGAAAGTACCCATTCGACGAACCACGGAACCACAAATCGACATCGGCATTTACCGACCAGCGCCGGTACCACCGGGTACGCATCCACGCATGGCGTGGATCTACGTGTCGACCAAGGTCGACACCTACCAACAGCA
>NZ_JBFRFE010000513.1:0-3175 GCF_052114665.1 Stenotrophomonas sp. 2YAF22
CATGTCGAACGATTCACCACCGCCTTCGGTGGTGGTGCCCATGCGCATGTCGATGGTGGTGCCATCGGCCTTCTTCTTCAGGATGAAATTGACCACGCCGGCAATCGCATCCGAGCCGTAGATGGCCGACGCACTGCCGGTCAGCACTTCAATGCGGTCGATCATGCCCAGCGGAATGTTGGACACATCGGTGAAGTTGCTGCGGCCCTTGAACGGCATCGGGAAGTCGGCGATGCGGCGGCCGTTGACCAGCACCAGCGTGTGGTTCGGGCCCAGCCCACGCAGGTCGACCTGCTGCGCGCCCGGCGAGAAGTCGGCACCCCCCGAGGACTGCTGGCTCTGCGTCTCACCGCCGTTCTGGGTCATCGCGCGCAGCACGTCCGGCACAGTGGTGAAGCCGCTGGAGCGGATCTGCTCTGCGTTGATGACGGTGATCGGCGCCGGTCCTTCCACCTGGGCGCGCGGGATGCGCGAGCCGGTCACCTGCACCGCATCCAGCTGTTGTACCGAAGAGGAAGCGGGAGTCTGTGCCGCCGCCGAAGCAGCAACGCCCATCAACGCCAGCTGGATCGACCACGCCATCGCCTGTCTACGCATGAGAAATTCTCGGAAGTAATGCCGGCCCACAGAGGAGGGGCCCTGTCCCCCATTCACATTTCAGCAATGGGCGCGCGCATTTAACGCCTTTTTTATGTCCTTGACTACTGGGGATATGTCTGGCAAAGAGTGAAAACGGTTGCAGGTCGTTTTTGTTCAGGGAGATCAAGATGCGACGCCTTCGCTACGGGCTGCGTGCCCCGCTCATCGCCCTGCTGCTGT
Organism: Stenotrophomonas sp. 2YAF22; assembly: GCF_052114665.1. NCBI lineage: Bacteria > Pseudomonadati > Pseudomonadota > Gammaproteobacteria > Lysobacterales > Lysobacteraceae > Stenotrophomonas > Stenotrophomonas sp. 2YAF22. Next base: position 820 of record NZ_JBFRFE010000513.1, read on the forward strand.
CGGCGTTCTGCTGGTCATCGCCGGCGGCGGCACAGGAACTGATGGACCCGGGCTTCGCCTACTACGAAGTGGGCGATCTGGATGCGCCGCGGCCCGGGCCGCGAGCCCCCGCGATGATGCTGATGGGTGGCGGCGAATGGGTGCCGGAAGCCTTCCAGTGGTGGCTGCGCCAGGCCGGCAATGGCCGTGTGCTGATCCTGCGCGCCTCCGGCACGGATGAGTTGCAGGACCGTCTGTACCGGGAGATTGGTGGCGCCACCGCCGTGCAGACCCTGGTGTTCGACAACCGCCGCGGCGCCGATGACCCGGCCGTACTGCGGGTCGTGGCTGCGGCCGATGCGATCTTCATCGCCGGCGGCGATCAGTCCCGCTACATCAGCTTCTGGAAGGGCACCGCACTCAATCGCGCACTGAATGCGCACGTGCGCGCCGGCAAGCCGATTGCCGGCACCAGCGCCGGGCTGGCCATCCTCGGCGGCTACGCCTATGGCGCGCTGGACGGCGGCAGCATCGATTCGGCCAGCGCCATGGCCGATCCGATGGGCGAGGCCGTCACCCTGGATCGCGGCTTCCTGCAGTTGCCCTATCTGCAGCGGGTGGTCACCGACACCCACTTCGACAAGCGCGACCGTCTCGGTCGCCTGATCGTGTTCGTGGCCCGCGCGGCGCATGACAGTGGTGACCCGGACATGGTCGGTATCGGCGTCGACGAAGACACGGCCCTGTGCGTGGAGCCTGATGGCCAGGCCCAGGTCTACAGTGCCGACGGCGAAGGCAAGGTCTGGGTGGTCAGCCCCGGACGCGATGCCGATCGGTTGGTGGAAGGTGAACCCCTGCGCTTCCATGCAGTGCCGGTGACTGTGGTTGCCAGCGGTAGTCGCATGCGCCTGGATGACCTGCAGGCCGACGCGGCCTACGAGGCCTTGGCTGACATCAACGACGGCGAGATTGAGGTCGTCCGCCGGTAGTGCCGGCCGCTGGCCGGCCCCCCTGGATGCATCATTGGCAAGGCGTTGCCGGCCAGCGGCCGGCACTACCAGCACAGCCCATTCCCTGAACTACCCTGGAGACGTACCCGATGAAACTGCGCCTGGCGTTGTCCGCGCTGTTGTCCCTGCCACTGCTGGCCCAGGCCGCACCCGCTGCATCACCGCTGCTGGTCATCCACGGCGGTGCCGGCGTGGAGCGCAAGGATCTCTCTCCGGCGGAAGAGCAGGCCGCGCGCGCTGCGCTGAAGGCGGCATTGCTGAAGGGCCATGCCGAACTTGCAGCCGGGCGTCCGGCATTGGCGGCGGTCACCGCGGCCATCACCGTGCTCGAGGACGATCCGACCTTCAACGCGGGCAAGGGCGCGGTGTTCACCCACGAAGGCCGCAATGAACTGGACGCCGCGGTGATGGACGGTGCCACCCAGGCAGCCGGCGCAGTGGCCGGCGTGCAGCGCGTGCGCAACCCGATCCTCCTCGCGCAGACGGTGATGCAGAAGTCCAGGCACGTGATGATGGTGGGGCAGGGCGCCGAAGCTTTCGCCAACGAACAGGGCGTGACCCTGGTCGACCCCTCCTACTTCCGCACCGACAAGCGTTGGCAGCAGCTGCAGCGTGCATTGAAGGAAGAAGCGAGTGGGCAGGCGCATGCCGACCTGGAAACCGCCAAGCACTTCGGCACGGTCGGTGCGGTGGCCCTGGATGCGCAGGGGCATCTTGCTGCGGGCACTTCCACCGGCGGCATGACCAACAAGCGCTATGGACGTGTCGGCGATTCGCCGATCATCGGTGCCGGCACCTGGGCCGATGCGCGTTGTGCGGTATCGGGTACCGGTTGGGGCGAGTACTACATCCGTACCGCGGCAGCCCATGAGATCTGCGCGCGCATGCGCTACCTCGGTCAGTCGCCGGAACAGGCGGGCAAGGGCGTGATCAACGACGCGATTCCGCAGATGGGCGGCGACGGCGGGGCGATCGTGCTCTCTGCAGATGGAAAAGCGGCAGCGCCGTTCAACACCCAGGGCATGTATCGAGGCTGGATCGGGGCCGATGGCGTCGCCCATGTGGCCATCTTTGCCGACGAGCCAATCGCGCTGCCTTGAGCAGACCCTTGCGTATCAAGGGGTTTGCGACGCGCGTGAAAAAAAGTGAAAAAAAGCGTTGACAGACCCCCGCTTCATCTCCAGAATTGCGGGCTCACCACCACACACCGCAACGCTTCGGCGGCACGGAATGGGGTGGTAAGGAGGGATACCCAAGCGGCCAACGGGGGCAGACTGTAAATCTGCTGGCTTACGCCTTCGGTGGTTCGAATCCACCTCCCTCCACCAGCTTCATGTTGTGGCACATTCCCGGTGCGGGAGTAGTTC
>NZ_JBFRFE010000514.1:0-3173 GCF_052114665.1 Stenotrophomonas sp. 2YAF22
GAGCAGGATGCGCCCCCCCTTGGGTTCGTAGAAGCGTGGGACCAGCCGGATCAGGCTGGTCTTGCCGCTGCCGGAACGACCGACGATGGCGGTGACCGTACCCGGCCTGGCAACGAAGCTGATGTCGTCCAGGGCGATGCCGCTGTCTTCACGGTAACGCAGCATGACGTGCTCGAAGGCCAGCTCGCCGCGTACGCGCTGTACCGCGTGCTTGCCGTCGTCGCGCTCGACCGGCATGTCGATGATGCTGAACAGGCGCTCGGCAGCGGCCACGCCGCGTGAGATCGAGGTCTGCACGCTGGTCAGCCGGCGCAGCGACGGAATGATGGCCATCATCGAGGTCATCAGGCCCATGAACTGGCCTGCATTGAGCTTGCCGGCCAGCGCCTCGCGGGTGGACACCCACACGATCACCGCCAGCGCCAGCGCCGCCAGGAACTGGACCACGCTGGAGGCGGCCGCGCGGGTCACTTCCACCTTCATGTTCAGTGCCAGCATGCGGTTGGCCAGGCGCGAGTAGCGCGAGATCTCGTGCTGCTGGGTGCCGTGCACCTTCACTTCCTGCTGCGCCGCCAGCGATTGCTCGGCGGTCTGCGCCATGGTGCCCATGCCGTCCTGGATGCCGCGGCTGATGCGCCGGTAGCGCTTGCCCACGTAGGAGACGATCACGCCGATCAGCGGCACCACCACCAGCATCGCCAGCGTCACCTTGACGCTCATCTGCAGCATCACCGCCAGCATGGCGATGATGGTGAGGGTATCGGCGACTACGGTTTTGAGCGCGTCGGCGCTTGCCTGGGTGACCTGTTCGGTATCGAAGTTCAGGCGGCTGACCATCACCGGCGTCGCTTCGGCGTCGAAGTGCGAGGACGGCAGGTGCAGGTACTTCTGCAGTACCTGTTCGCGAAGATCGCGGACCACGCTGCGGCCGGTCTTGGCCAGCGTGTAGTCGCTGACCCAGGTCGCCACGCTGCGCATCAGGAACAGGCCGAGGATGGTCAGCGGCAGGATCACCGCCATGCGCGGCTCAGGGTTGACGAAGCCCCGGTTGACCAGCGGCTCCATCAGCTTGGTGAAGTGATAGCCGGCCAGGGCTTCGACCACCATCGCGATGACCGCGCCGATCATGAACACCCAGTAGGTGCGGGTATAGCCCAGCAGACGTTTGTAGATCGGCCACACTGGCGCGTGATGGGAACTCATGGACGCACCTCTGGCGCTGTTGCAATGGCGATACGACGGAATCCGAGCTGGCCCAGCGCGTCCTGCGCGGTGACCACGGCCTGGTAGGGAGTGCGCGCGTCGGCACGCAGCAGCACGGTCTGTTCGCGGTCGCTGCCGGCGACAGCCGCAATGGTCTGCTTGACCGACTCGACGTCGCTGCGCAGCACTTCCTGATCGTTGACGAAGTAGCGGCCGTCAGCGTTGATCAGCACGCTCAGCGAGCGCGGCGGCTCGTTGGTCTGCTGCTGGCTGGCGGTCGGCAGCTGCACCTGCAGGGTCGAACGCGCATCGAAGGTGGTGGTGACCACGAAGAAGATGATCAGCACCAGGATGACGTCGATCAGCGGCACCAGGTCGATATGCGGCTCATCCTGGGACCGGTCGTTGCCGATACGCATCGATCAGGCCTTTGCCGTAGCGGCGGAGGACGCGCGCGTGGCGGGTGCCGGGGTCATCACCCCGGGCCGGCCATCCAGCGTATCCAGCAATGCGCTGGCTTCCTGCTCCATCTCCACCACGTAGCCGTGGATGCGGCCCTTGAAGAAGCGGTGGAACATCAGCGCCGGGATCGCCACGATCATGCCGGTGGCGGTGCATACCAGCGCCTTGCCGATACCGCCTGCAAGCTGGTTCACGTCACCCACGCCGTGATCGAGGATGCCCAGGAACATCTGGATCATGCCGACCACGGTGCCGAGCAGGCCCAGCAACGGGCCGGCCGAGGCGATGGTGCCCAGCGCGTTGAGAAAACGCTCCATGCGGTGCACCAGGTGGCGACCGGTGTCTTCGATGCGCTCGCGGATCTGGTCGCGCGGGCGATTGCGCGCTTCCAGTGCCGCGGCCAGCAGGGCGCCCAACGGCGAATTGGCACGCAGGGTCTGCAGGTGCGCCGGGTCGAGCTTGCCGCGCGCAGCCCAGTTGCGCACTTCTTGGCCCAGGCCAGGCGGCAGTACCTCGTTACGCCGCAGGGACCAGAAACGCTCCAGGACGATCGCCAAAGCCAGTACGCCCAACAGCAGCAGCGGCACCATCGGCCAGCCACCGGCCTTGACCAGTTCCCACACGTTTCAACCCTCCGGCCCAACGGCCGCTTGTTCGATCGGCGATAGGATAGCAGCCGACCGTGCCCGCCCAGCGGCATCCCACCACCGGGCTGCGTGGATACGCTGTTCACGCAGCTGCAGGCCTTGTGCGCCAAGCCATACGCGGATCGCGCCGGACTCGGCGGTGGACAGCACTTCGGCGCCGGCCGCCCGCCAGCGCTGCACCACGTCACGCTTCGGGTGTCCAAAGCGGTTCTGGTGCCCGGCCGAGACCAGCGCCAACCGTGGCGCCACCGCCTTCACCCAGCCGGGGGTGGAGCTGCCGCCACTGCCGTGATGGGGCACCAGCACCACGTCAGCACGCAGCGCCGCGGCAGCGCCCGCCAGCAGCGCCTGCTCGCCGGGCCGGCCGATGTCACCGGGCAGCAGCACCACCCCGTGTGCGCCGGCGACCCGCAGCACGCAACTGGCCTCGTTGTCGACGCCCTTCGCCGGAGCTGCAGGCAAAGCGGGCGGATGCAGCACCTGAAAATCGACCCCATCCCATTGCCAGCGCAGTCCCTGTTGGCAGGTGCGGGCAGTGGCAATCGCACTGCCCTGTGGCGCCAGTACGTCCAGGCCCGGCAGTTGTCGGCGCAACGCGGCGAGGTTGCCGCTGTGGTCCAGGTGGTCGTGACTGATCATCACCCGTGCCGGCGGCACCTGTCCCAACGCCCGCAACGTCGGCAGCAGTATCCGCTCCTCGCCTCCGCTGCCCGCCGGCGGGCCGACGTCGTACCAGAGTGCGTGGTGGGCGGTTCGCAGCAGCACGGCCGCGCCCTGGCCGACATCGTGCACCACCAGTTCCAACTCGCCCTGCTGCGGCACCGACCGTGCCGGCCACAGCAATGGCAGGCACAGCAATGA
>NZ_JBFRFE010000515.1:0-3166 GCF_052114665.1 Stenotrophomonas sp. 2YAF22
GTCATGCGGCCTGGGTCGGGATCGTGTCGTTGGTGTGGGAAATCTGGTTGTTGCCATCCACGTACACCAGCTTCGGTTTGAAGCTGTCGGCTTCCTGCTCGGTCATGCTGGCGAAGGCGGCAATGATGATGATGTCACCGACCTGCACGTGGCGCGCGGCGCCACCATTGAGCGAGACGACGCCGCTGCCGGCTTCGGCGCGGATCGCATAGGTCGAGAAGCGCGCACCGTTGGTCACGTCCCAGATGTGCACCTGCTCGAACTCACGGATGCCGGTGGCAGCCAGCAGGTTGTCATCGATGGCGATGGAGCCTTCGTAGTTCAGCTCGGAATGGGTGACGGTGGCGCGGTGGATCTTGGTCTTGAGCAGGGACAGGTGCATGGGGGCGCTGCAACGGCAAAGGAAAGAGCGGATTCTAGCACCCACGCGGCAGCGGTCAGGTAGCGGCCGCAGGATGCTGAAGACCGTTCAGCCGGTGCGCTGCTGCGCGCCCGGCGATGGCGCCGCGGCACCGGCCAGCACGGCCCGGAACACGGCGTGGAACGCCAGTCCGGCCATCAGGCCGAATCCGGCGGCCACCAGTACCGAGAAGGCATAGCTGGCCCAGTCGAAGTTGCCCGCAGAGGACAGCTGGCTCATCAGAGCGCCGCCAGAGCCGTCGGGCCAGGCACAGGTGGCCATGGCCAGCGCGCCCAGCCCTGCCCCGACCAGCGCGAACCACACCCAGCGCAGGCGGCCGGAAGACAGCAGGACCAAGCCCATCGGCAGCAGCACCGCCACGGCGTGGGCGAAGGCCAGCACGAACATCAATGCGGCCGCCAGCGCGGCCGTGGCCACTTCCTGGCCGAGACTGAGACCGGCAATCAGGCCACCGATCACCAGCGAAGGCAGCAGCGCGGCGGCGAACACCGCCAGGATCGCCGCCACGGCGCTGCGGCCGGGGCTGGCTGGAAACGAGGTCATATCGGCAGGTCGTCCTTGTCCGGCGAACACCGGGCGCCCACTGCGGGCGCCCTGCACAACCGCGCAGGGCGGTTCAGAACTCCAGGTTGTCGATCAACCGGGTGGTGCCCAGGCGCGCGGCGATCAGGGCCACGCGGCCGCCGCCATCGAAACTCGGCTCGGCCAGCTCCGGAGTGCGCAGTACCGCGTAATCCACCTGGAAGCCCGCTGCCTGCAGCGCAGCGACGGCGTCGGCCTCGATGCGTTCACGCGCGTGCCCGGCCACATAGCCTTCGCGCATGCCCAGCAGGGTGCGGTGAAGGGTGGTCGCCAACGGGCGCTGCTCGGCGCTGAGGTACTGGTTGCGCGAGCTCTTGGCCAGGCCATCCTCATCGCGCACGATCTCGGCACCGACGATCTGGACCGGGAACGACAGCTCGGCCACCATCTGCTTGATGACCGCCAGCTGCTGGTAGTCCTTGCGGCCGAACACGGCCACATCCGGCTGTACCTGCAGGAACAGCCGCGCCACCACCGTGCACACGCCATCGAAATGGCCCGGGCGGCTGGCGCCTTCCAGCACCTCGCTGACGCCAGGCGCATGCATCTGCGTGGTCTTGTCCACGCCCAGCGGGTACATCGCTTCGACGCTGGGCAGCCACACCGCATCGCAGCCCACCTGCTCCAGCCCGGCCACATCGGCTTCGGGGGTGCGCGGATAGCGGCTGAAATCCTCGTTCGGCCCGAACTGTGTCGGGTTGACGAAGATGCTGGCCACCACCTTGTCGGCGTACTGCTTTGCCAGGGTGACCAGCGCGTGGTGCCCGCCGTGCAGGTTGCCCATGGTCGGCACCAGCGCCACGCGCAGGCCCTCGCCCTTCCACTGCGCGATCTGCGCGCGCAGCGCACCGAGTTCGTTGAAGGTCTGGATCATTGGGCGTACGCGTGTTCTTCGTCGGGGAAGCTGCCATCGCGCACGGCATCGGCGTAGGCACGGGTGGCGCCGGCCACCGAACCGCCTTCAGCCAGGAAGTCCTTGACGAACTTCGGGCGACGGTGGCCGCTGTCCAGACCGAGGAAATCGTGCAGCACCAGCACCTGGCCGTCGCACTGCGGACCGGCACCGATACCGATGGTCGGCACAGGCACCGCGGCGGTGACGGCGGCAGCAACCGGGGTCGGCACGCATTCGAGCACCATGATGCTGGCACCGGCTTCAGCCACGGCCTTAGCATCGTCCACCAGCTGGCGCGCGGCATCACCACGGCCCTGGATCTTGAAGCCACCCAGGCGCAGCACCGACTGCGGGGTCAGGCCCAGGTGCGAACAGACCGGGATCTCGCGCTCGACCAGGTAGCGGATGATGTCGACCTTGAAGCCGGCGCCTTCGATCTTGACCATCTCCGCACCCGCCTGCAGCAGCTGCAGTGAAGCATCCAGCGCGCGTTCCGGGGTGGCATCGGCGCCGAACGGCAGGTCGGCGATCAGCAGCGCACGCTGCAGCACGCGGGCGACTGCGYGGGTGTGATAGACCATGTCGGCGACGGTCACCGGCAGGGTCGAATCGTGCCCCTGCACGACCATGCCCAGCGAATCGCCGATCAGGATCAGGTCGACACCGTTGGCATCGAAGGTGCGGGCGAAGCCTGCGTCGTAGGCGGTCAACATGACCAGCTTCTGGCCATTGCGCTTGGCCTCGGCCAGGGCGGGAACGGTCCAGGGCTTGCTGTCTGCGTGGGTGCTCATGTGCTGATAACCGGGGGAGATAACCCGGGCATTATCACCCTAACGGCGCGATCCCGCAGGCATCCACCCGCATCACTGCATCCCGCACGCGGCCATGGCCGGGAATGGCCAGATCGGCGGCGATTTCGGCCAATGGCACCAACACGAACGCACGCTCGTGCAGGTAGGGATGCGGCACCTTCAGCTCGGGCAGGTCCAGCACCAGCTCGCCGAACAGCAGCAGGTCCAGATCCAGCGCACGCGGCCCCCAGTGCACGGCGGGATCACGTACGCGGCCGAAGCGCTGCTCCAGCGCGAGCATGGCCTGCAGCAGCTCGACGGCGGGCAGATCGGTGTCGACCGAGGCCACTGCGTTGACGAACGGTGGCTGGTCCTCGTTGCCCCATGCCGGCGTCGCGTACAACCGCGAGGCCTGCGTCAGCCGGGTTCCGGGCAGCTCGTCCAGCGCGGCAATGGCCGCGCGGACGGTGTTGGCTG
>NZ_JBFRFE010000516.1:0-3164 GCF_052114665.1 Stenotrophomonas sp. 2YAF22
GGAGTGATCCTGCCGCGATGCTGAGGTACCCGACGACGCCGGCCTTGTGCCGGCGTCGTCGTGTCTGCAGTCGAAAATACGCACGCACTTCACGGTGACGGTGGCATAAGGGCGCATGCTGCCCCCGGAGATCGACGATGTCCGCCACGCCGCAGTCTGCTTACGCGCCTCCGCCCCGCCATCCTCTCGTTACCGTGCTGGCCCTGTTGCTGATCGTGCTCGGCCTGGTCATCGGCGGCCTTGGTGCGTGGCTGCTCAGCCTCGGTGGCTCCTGGTACTACGCCATCGCCGGCCTGGGCCTGCTGGTCTGCGGCATCCTGTTGTGGGGCAATCGGCGTAGCGGTGCACTGCTGTATGCACTGGTGTTCATCGGCAGCCTGCTGTGGACCTGGTGGGAATCGGGCAGCGATTACTGGCGCTGGGTACCACGGCTGGGCCTGGTGACCGCCCTCGGCATCGTCCTGGCATTGCTGGCGCCGACCCTGCAGGCGCCGGTGCCCAGGCGGCTGTCGCGCAGCGTGGCCGCTGTACTGATGCTGGTCTTCGTGGCCGCCTTCGGCCTCGCGTTCACCCCGCATGGCATGGTCGACGGGCATCAGCCGTTCCCGGAGCCGGCGGTCAGCGCCGGGCTTGATCCCACCCGTGACACCACCGGCCTGCAGCCTGCCGACCAGCCGGCAGAAGGAGACTGGCCGGCATGGGGGCGCAGCAATGCCGCCACCCGCTATTCGCCGCTGCAGCAGGTCACCCCGGAAAACGTGGGAACCTTGCAACTGGCATGGCAGTTCCGCACGGGCGACCTGCCGAAGAAGCGCTGGGGTGCGGAAACCACGCCACTGAAGATCGGTGATCGGTTGTACCTGTGCACCGCACGCAATCAGTTGATCGCCCTCGATGCCGGCAGCGGCAAGGAGCTATGGCGTTTCGACCCGAAGGTGAAGGATGCGTCGATCCCGTATACGGCCGCCTGCCGTGGCGTGTCCTATTACGAGCTGCCCAGCGCGCCGACCCTCGCCGATGCCGCACTGGCTGACGTGGCCGCCGATCTCGCGCTGCCCGCACCGCCGCCGACCCGCACCCACCAGAGCGCGGCGCCAGGGAGCCGCTCAGCCTGCAGCGCACGCATCATCGAAGGCACGCTGGACGGCCGCCTTATCGCGGTGGACGCCGACAGCGGTCGCCCCTGCGCGAATTTCGGCAACAACGGCCAGGTCGACATCACCCTGGGCATGGGCGAGGTGCCGCCGGGTTACGTATCGATCACCTCGCCGCCGGCGATCGTCCGCGGTGTCATCGTTACCGGCCACCAGGTACTGGACGGCCAGCGCCGCGACGCGCCCTCCGGCGTCATCCAGGCCTACGACGCGATCAGCGGCAAGCTGCGCTGGGCGTGGGACATGGACCAGCCCGAGCGCAGCGGCCTGCCACCGCGCGAGCAGACCTATACACGTGGCACACCGAACATGTGGACCACCGCTACCGGCGATGAAGCACTGGGCCTGGTGTACCTGCCGATGGGCAATTCCGCAGGCGACTACTGGAGTGGCTCGCGCACCGAAAACGAGAACAGGTACGCGACCTCGCTGGTCGCCATCGATGTGGCTACCGGCAAGCCGGTCTGGCATTTCCAGGCCGTGCGCAAGGACGTCTGGGACTACGACCTGGGTTCGCAGGCCAGCCTCATCGACTACCCGACGGCATCGGGCAAGGTGCCGGCGATCCTGCTGCCCACCAAGCAGGGCGACATGTACATCCTCGACCGTCGCAACGGCCAGCTGCTGACCCCGGCCGAAGAGCGCAAGGTGCCACAGGGCGGCGTGGAGCCCGAGCAGCGCGCCGCCACCCAGCTGTTCTCGCTGTACCACACGCTGCGGCGCGACGACGCGCTGACCGAGCGTGACATGTGGGGCATCACCCCCATCGACCAGCTGGTCTGCCGAATCCAGTTCCGCAAGGCACATTACGAAGGGTTCTACACACCGCCCAGCAGCGATCACCACTCCATCGAATACCCCGGCTACAACGGTGGCTCGGACTGGGGCAGCGTGGCCATCGATACGCGGCGTGGCGTGATAGTGGCCAACTACAACGACATGCCCAACTACAACCGGCTGGTGCCGCGCGCCGAAGCCGACCGCAAGGGCTGGCTGCCGCGCGAGCAGATGCGCGCCGACAAGGGCGGTGCCGAAGGGGCAGGGGATCCGCAGGTCGGCACGCCCTATGGCATCGACGTCAACGCCGGTTGGCGGCTGCCGTTCACCGGCCTGTTGTGCAAGCAGCCGCCCTATGGCGGTATCCGTGCGATCGACCTGCGCAGCGGCAAGCTGCTGTGGGACCGGCCGTTCGGCAGCGCGCGTGGCAACGGCCCCTTCGACATCCGCTCCGGCCTGCCCATTGAAATCGGCACGCCGAACAATGGCGGTTCGGTGGTGACCGCCAGCGGCCTGATCTTCATCGCCGCAGCGACCGACGACCTGCTGCGTGCCATCGACCTGAAGACCGGCAAGGAGCTGTGGCACACCAAGCTGCCGGCGGGCGGCCAGGCCAACCCGATGGTGTACGAGCACGGCGGGCGGCAGTACTTGGTGATCATGGCCGGTGGGCACCATTTCATGGAGACGCCGGCGGGGGATTACGTGATGGCGTATGCGTTGCCGCGATGAGCCGCAGGGCAGGCAACACCGACGGTCAGCAGCGACGACCCCTGTGGGCACATTCCCAACGCCACAGGGGTATCGCGCAAGCGGTTAAACCGTGACCACCACCTTGCCGATCTGCTCATTCGATTCCAGGTAACGGTGTGCGTCCTGGATCTGCGCGAACGTAAACACCTTGGCGATCAGCGGCACCAGCACGCCCTTGTCCAGGCCATCGACGATGAATGCCTTTGCACGCGCCAGCGCCGCATCGTCAGACACGATTTCCGAGTACAGGTAGCCCTTCAGCGTCAGCGACTTGCCCAATACATTGAACAGCGGGAACGGCGTCGGCTCGCTGCTCAGCGCGCCATATTCCAGCAGGATGCCGCCGCGTGCCATCGCTTCGGTGAGCGGCACGAACTGCGGGCCGCCGATGGGATCGAACACCACGCGCGCGCCAGCACCTGCGGTGATGCGGGCAACTTCGGCCACCAGGTCCTGCTGTTGAGTGGCGATGACATGGGC
>NZ_JBFRFE010000517.1:0-3158 GCF_052114665.1 Stenotrophomonas sp. 2YAF22
CGGTTTCCATGAAGGCACCGCGTGGCAGTACCAGTGGCTGGCGCAGCAGGACGTGCCGGGCCTGGTCGAAGCGATGGACGGCCGCGAACAGGCCGGCCGCCGCCTGGATGCCTTCTTCGCCATGGACGCTCTGCAGGCCGACCCCCTCAATGCCGCCCGCAAGGAGTGGGTGGTCGGGCCGTACAGCTATTACAACCAGTTCCGCTACAACCCGAACAACGAACCGGACCTGCACTCGCCGTGGCTGTACACGCTGATCGGCCAGCCGTGGAAGACCGCCGCCGTGGTGCGCGCCGCGCAGCAGCTGTTCACCAATGCGCCCAACGGCGTGACCGGCAACGATGACCTCGGCACGATGTCGGCCTGGTACCTGTTCAGTGCGATTGGCGTGTACCCGGCGGTGCCGGGCAGCGGCGAGTTCCTGCTGCATACGCCGCGCTTTGCCAAGGTCGAGGTCGAGTTGGGCAATGGCCGCACCCTGCGCATCGAGGCACCTGGCGCCGATGGCCGCCGCCTGCAGTACGTACAGGGTGTCCAGGTCGACGGCCAGGCACATGCCCCGGTATGGCTGGGCTGGAGCCAGCTGCARCAGGGCCCGAAGCTGCGCTTCGCGCTTGACGGGCGGGCGCCGACCGAGGGCTGGGGCACGGCGGTCAAGGACCTGCCGGTGTCCTGGTGCGCGGCACCGGGCAGCCAGCTGCACTGAGCCGGGCTGTGCCGTTCGAGGCAACCCAGCGAACGGCACGGCACGACAGGGCCGCGATCCATTAGGCTTGAGCATCCATCGGAGTGCGGGAAGACGATGAACGACAACAGCGACAGTTCCAGCAAGCGTTCCGGCAAGGCGGTGACGGTGACCGACATCGCCCGTGCCATCGGCGTTTCGCGCGCGACCGTGTCGCTGGTGCTGCGTGGCAGTCCGCTGGTCAACGTCGATACCCGCGCCCGGGTCGAGGCTGAGCTGCGCCGCCAGCGTTACGTCTACAACCGCGCTGCAGCGAACCTGCGGCGGCGCACGTCTTCCAGCATCGCCCTGGTCATCAACGATCTGTCCAACCCGTTCTTCGCCGAATTCGCTTCGGGTGTGGACGAGGCACTGGGCGGGCGCGGCTACGTTACCCTGCTCGGCAGTACCGGCGAGTCGCCCGAGCGGCAGCAGGCGGTGCTGTCCACGCTGATGGAACACACGCCTGCGGGCCTGATCCTGTCGCCGGCCGAGGGCAGCGATGCCACGCTGCTGCGGCAGGTACTGGGCGCCAACGCCAACGTACTGCTGTTCAACCGCGAACTGGAAGGCGCCGACTGGGACTTCCTGACCCTGGACAACCAGCATGGCGCCTACCTGGCCACCCGCCACCTGATCGAGCGCGGCCATCGCCAGATCGCGTTCTTCGGTGGCCACGCGGCATCGAGTTCCTGCCACCAGCGTCGTGCCGGTTTCCAGCAGGCACTGGCCGAAGCCGGGCTGGCATTGCCGCCCGGCTGGATGATCGAATCTGCACCCAACCGCCTGGAAGCGGCCGCGCGTACCGATGAACTGTTCGTCGACGGCCATCGGCCAAGCGCAGCGGTCTGCTACAACGACACCGTCGCGCTGGGCCTGATGCTGGGCCTGAACTCGCGCGGCATCCGTCCCGGCGGTGACTTCGCGGTGACCGGCTTCGACGATATTTCCGAAGCGTCGGTTGCCGTGCCGCCGTTGACCACCCTGACGGCCGACCCGCGCGAACGCGGGCGGCAGGCGGCCTCGCTGCTGCTGCAGCGGCTGGAGGAGCCGGATGCGCCACCACGGCGCACGGTCGCCCCGGTACAGTTGCGCATCCGCGAAAGCAGCGCCGCACGTCCGAATTGAATTGATGCTTCGCTACTGAACTGATTGCACCCTTCCACGCACCAACGACCTTTCGCGCATCGAGGCGCGTACCGCATGCCGATCTCCGCAACGCCCCGCCCATCGGGTTCCCCGGGCAACCAGCCTGCCGTCACCAATGGCAAAGCGCTGGCCGTGGTCACCACCATCTTCTTCATGTGGGGCTTCCTGACCTGCCTCAACGACATCCTGATTCCGCATCTGAAGGCGGTGTTCGAGCTGAACTACGCCAAGGCAATGCTGGTGCAGTTCACCTTCTTCGGCACCTACTTCCTGATGTCGTTGCCGGCCGGGCGGCTTGTGGCAGCGCTGGGCTACAAGAAGGGCATCGTGGCCGGCCTGGTGATCGCCGGTATCGGTGCGTTGGGCTTCTGGCCGGCCGCTGAGCTGCGCGTCTATGGCGCCTTCCTCGGTGCACTGTTCGTGCTGGCCACCGGCATCACCGTGCTGCAGGTGGCGGCCAACCCGTATGTCGCGCTGCTTGGGCCGGAACAGACCAGTTCCAGCCGCCTGACCCTGGCGCAGGCGCTGAACTCGCTGGGTACGGCCATCGCGCCGATCTTCGGCGGCATGCTGATCCTGTCCAACACGGCCATGAGCGGTGAGCAGATCGCCGCGCTGCCGGCCGCCGAGCAGCTCGCCTACCGTACCGCCGAGGCACACGCGGTGCAGGGCCCCTATGTCGGCCTGGCCGTGGCGCTGGTGCTGCTGGCCCTGTTCGTGTTCCTGTTCCGCCTGCCGGCGTTGAACGACACCACCGAGCAGGCTGACCACGGGCATCAGCACAGCTATCTGGATGCGCTGCGCAAGCGCCACCTGCTGCTGGGCGTGCTCGGCATCTTCTTCTACGTCGGCGCCGAAGTATCGATCGGCAGCTTCCTGGTCAACTATCTGTCGATGCCCACCATCGGCGGCTTCAGCGAGCAGGAAGCCACCCACTATGTGTCGGCCTACTGGACGATGGCGATGATCGGTCGCTTCGCCGGTTCGGCGCTGCTGGCGCGCTTCTCGCCGAGCCGCCTGCTGGCGATCTTCGCGCTGGTCAACGTGGGCCTGCTGACGCTGACCATGATGACTTCCGGCAATGTCGCGCTGTACTCGGTGGTGGCGATCGGCCTGTTCAATTCGATCATGTTCCCGACCATCTTCGCGCTCAGCATCGAGCGCCTGGGCCCGCTGACCAGCAAGGGTTCGAGCCTGCTGATCATGGCCATCGTCGGTGGCGCCGTGGTGCCCTACCTGCAGGGCGTCCTGGCTGACCACATCGGCGTGCAGGCCAGCTTCATCC
>NZ_JBFRFE010000518.1:0-3153 GCF_052114665.1 Stenotrophomonas sp. 2YAF22
GGCCCGCTGTACCTTAGCCAATGCTGAAGGCACCGCACAAGCGCAAACGCAACAATGAACGGCGATAATGGCAGGTATTTTTCCAGGCACCCCGCATTCATGAGCGAAACCACCGAATCCCTTGCCGCACTTGACGATCGCTTGCGCGGCCTGCTGCATGACTATGCGCGCAAAGAACCCGCCCACGACGCCCTTGCTGCCGAATTCGGCACATTGATCGACGATGCGGAAGATGCATTCCGCCGCGAACGCCTGGCCGGCCACTTCACCGCCAGCTGCTGGCTGGTCAGCGCCGATGGCCAGCGGCTGCTGCTGACCCACCACCGCAAGCTGCAGCGCTGGCTGCAGCTGGGTGGCCACGCCGACGGTGACCGCGATCTGGCCCGGGTAGCGTTGAAGGAAGCCGAGGAGGAATCGGGCCTGACCGGCCTGGTGCTGGATGATCCGGCCATCTTCGATATCGACAAGCACTGGATTCCCGAGCGCAAGGATGTGCCTGGCCATTGGCACTACGACGTGCGTTTCGTGATCCGTGCGCTGGGCGGAGAGGATTTCGTGCTCAGCGAAGAGTCGCTGGAGCTGGCCTGGCGCCCGGTGGCCGAGGTCGCCAGCGATCCGCAGTCGGACGAATCGATGCAGCGCATGGCGCGCCGGTGGCTGGCGCGCTGATTCATACCGCCGGGCATGGCCCGGCGCTGCCGTGATCGCGCGGGTAGCGCCCGGCCACGCCCGGCGACGTACATCTCAATACAGGATGCGGGTGCGCAAGGTGCCCGGAATCGCCGCCAGCTCGTCACGCACCGCGCTGGCCTGCTCCTCGCTGGCGGTGATGTCGATCACCACGTAACCCACCTTCGGGTCGGTGCGCAGGAACTGGCCGTCGATGTTGACGTTGTGCCGCGAGAAGATCTCGTTGACCTTGGACAACACGCCCGGCACGTTCTGGTGGATGTGCAGCAGGCGCAGGCTGTCGGCGTGCTCGGGCAAGGTCACTTCCGGGAAGTTGACCGCCGACAGGGTGCTTCCGTTGTCGCTGTAGCGCACCAGCTTGGCCGCCACTTCGATGCCGATGTTGTCCTGCGCTTCCAGCGTGCTGCCGCCCACGTGCGGGGTCAGGATCACGTTGTCGTGGCGGGTCAGAGGCGATTCGAAGATATCGCCGTTGCCCTTCGGCTCGACCGGGAACACATCCAGTGCAGCGCCACCGATGTGGCCGCTGGCCAGTGCTGCATCCAGCGCATCGATGTCGACCACGGTGCCGCGCGCGGCGTTGATCAGGTGCGCGCCGCGGCGCATCTTCGCCAGCTCGGTGCTGCCGATCATCCACTGCGTGGACGGCGTCTCCGGCACGTGCAGGGTCACGATGTCGGCACGCGCCAGCAGGTCGTCCAGGCTGGCCGCCGCACGGGTATTGCCCAGCGACAGCTTGGTTTCCACATCGTGGAAGATCACCTGCATGCCCAGCGATTCGGCCAGTACGCCGACCTGGGTGCCGATGTGCCCGTAGCCGATGATGCCCAGGACCTTGCCGCGCACCTCATGGCTGCCGCTGGCCGATTTCGACCAGCCGCCGCGATGGCATTCGGCGTTCTTCTGCGGGATGCCGCGGGTCAGCATGATCGCTTCGGCGATCACCAGTTCGGCCACGCTGCGGGTATTGGAGTAGGGTGCGTTGAATACCGGAATGCCGGCCAGCTCGGCCGCATCCAGGTCGACCTGGTTGGTGCCGATGCAGAAACAGCCGACCGCGATCAGGCGCTTGGCCTCGGCCAGCACCTCGGCACTGAGCTGGGTGCGCGAGCGGATGCCGACGATGTGGGCTTCGGCGATGCGCGCCTTCAGTTCGTCCTCGGGAAGCGCCTTGGTGTGCGCCTCGATCTGGCTGTAGCCGGCGGCGCTGAACACCTCCACGGCGGTCTGGCTGACCCCCTCCAGCAACAGCACGCGGATATCCTGCTTCGGGAACGAGGTCTTCTTCGGCGACATGGGGCGGCACGGCCAGTGGGACAGGGGCTGACCACTATGCCAGATCGCAACGCCCATGGTGCAGTGCGCAATTGGTTGCAACTGCAGCTATTGAAGGCTCTGCAGGGCTGGACGCTGGGCCCGGCCACTGGCACGCTTGCCCGTTCTTCACGCCCCGCGCTGGACCGTCATGACCGATTCCCGCATCGCCTCGTTGCAGCAGGCCTGTCCCGGCCTGAAGCTGAAGACCGACCCTGCCGACCTGGAGCATTACGGCCGCGACTGGACCCGGCGCTGGACACCGGCGCCGCTGGCGATCGCGTTGCCGGCCACGGTTGAAGAAGTGCAGGCGGTGATGCGCTGGACCGCGGCCGAGGGCGTGGCGGTGGTTCCCTCCGGCGGTCGCACCGGCCTTTCCGGCGGTGCGGTAGCGGCCAATGGCGAGCTGGTGCTGAGCCTGGAGCGGATGAACAAGGCGCTGGACTACGATGCGGTCGACCGCACCCTGGTGGTCCAGGCCGGCATGCCGCTGGAGGCGCTGCACAACGCGGCGCTTGAACATGGCCTCATCTATCCGGTGGACTTCGCTGCGCGCGGGTCGTGCTCGATCGGCGGCAACATCGCCACCAATGCCGGCGGCATCCGGGTGATCCGCTACGGCAATACCCGTGAATGGATTGCCGGACTGAAAGTGGTCACCGCCACGGGCGAACTGCTCGAACTCAACAAGGGCCTGATCAAGAACTCCAGCGGCTACGATTTCCGCCAGCTGCTGATCGGATCGGAGGGCACGCTGGGTGTGATCGTCGAGGCCACGGTGAAGCTCACCGACCCGCCGCCGGCCAGCAACGTGATGCTGCTGGCGCTGCCCAGCTTCGACGTGCTGATGCAGGTGTTCGCCGCCTTCCGTGCGCGGCTGCAGCTGCAAGCCTTTGAATTCTTCACCGACCGGGCGCTGGAACATGTTCTGGCCCATGGTGCGCAGGCACCGTTCGATGAAGTGCATCCCTATTACGTGGTGACCGAGTTTGCTGCCGGTGACGAGGCGCAGGAGGCGGCGGCGATGGCGGCCTTCGAGGACTGCATGGGCAACGGCTGGGTCAGCGACGGCGTGATCAGTGCCAGCGATGCCCAGGCGGCGCAGCTGTGGCGCCTGCGCGAGGGCATCACCGAGGCGCTGGCACGTTA
>NZ_JBFRFE010000519.1:0-3141 GCF_052114665.1 Stenotrophomonas sp. 2YAF22
GGGTGAACTGGCCGGCGTCGGCGCCGAACTGGCGGCACTGGCACGCATCGAAGCGGGCAGCATCGATGAAGCCGATTTCGTCTGCGTGGGCGACCACTGGGACCTGCGCGAACGCCTGCAGCAGCAGTGGCAGGCAATGCAGCTGCCGGCCGACCTTGATCCGGCGCAGCCCGCCTCCCGGCTCAGTGGCGGCCAGGCGATGCAGGTGGCGCTGTCCGGTGCGTGGGCCAGCGGCGCGGACTGGCTGATCCTCGACGAGCCAAGCAATCATCTCGACGCCCGGCATCGCCACCAGCTGTACGCACAGCTGCAGCAGTGGCAGGGGGGCCTGCTGGCCATCAGCCACGACCGTGGCCTGCTCGCGCAGATGGCGCAGATCGTCGAACTGGACGCGCACGGCCTGCATCGTTACGGCGGACCGTGGCAGCACTATGCCGACACACGCGCCGCCGAACGCGAGGCCGCCGCCGCCCAGCTGGAGCATGCCCGTGCCCATCACCGGCAGCAGCAACGCAGCGCGCGCGAACAGAACGAGCGCCAGCAGCAGCGGCAGGCACGTGGCAACCGCGAAGCGCGCGAGGCCAACCAGGCACCGATCCTGCTCGGTCGGCAGAAGCAGCGCGCCGAAGCGAGCCACGGCCGTGCGCAGCAGATCCAGAACGACCGCCTGCAGGCCAGCGCGGCGCAGGTGCGCGCCGCCGCTGCGGCGGTACACGTGACGCCAGAACTGGCGTTGTTCAGTGGTGAAGGCGAGCGTGGTCAGGCCCGGCTGCTGCAGGCGCACGATCTGGTGCTGCCGCATGGCTGCAACGCGGYGCTGCAGCTGGAGATCCGGCGCGGCCAGCGCATCGCCGTCGTGGGCGACAACGGCAGCGGCAAGTCGACCCTGCTGCGCGTACTGGCCGGACAGCTGGCGGCGCGCAGCGGTCAGGTGCAGCGGCATGCGCCGCTGGCCCTGCTCGACCAGCAACTGCTGGGGCTTGCAGGTGAACAGAGCATCCTCGATGCCGTGCGCGCTGCGAATCCCGCGGCCGATGCGGGTGAACTGCGTACGCGTCTTGCCCTGCTGGGCCTGGATGCGCAGCGCGTCCAACGCCCGGCCAGCAGCCTCAGCGATGGCGAGCGGGTGAAAGGGGCACTGGCCAGCGTGCTGTACGCCGATCCTGCCCCGCAGCTGCTGTTGCTGGACGAGCCGGGCAACGCCCTGGACCTTGCCGCGCTGCAGGCGCTGGAAGAACTGCTGGCGGCATGGCCGGGGGCGTTGCTGATGGTCAGCCATGACACCCACCTGCTGCAGGCCCTGCGGCCAACGCAGGTGCTGCAGGTCGGTGACGCAGGTTGGCAGTGGCGCGATGCGATGTAGAGCCGAGCACGTGCTCGGCTCCTGCAGGCATTCATCCACGCATGGCGTGGATCTACTGCACAGCCCTGCCTCCACGCCCCACGTGGCGCAGACGCATCAACGCGTCCACACCGGGAACGCCTGCGGCATCTGCTGCCACAGCAAGGGCCCGGCCTGCAGCTCGGTGTCGTTGAGCAGGCACGCATCCAGTGCCGACCGCACCACACGCTCGTCCATGTGCACGCCGATCACCACCAGCTCCTGCCGGCGGTCACCCCACAGCGGGTGCCACAGGCGTGCCATCGCCGCGTGCGCCGCCGCGTCCGGGAATTCCTGTGCATCGGGCAACGGCGCGCTCCAGCAGTCGGCCTGCTGCCGTGCCCAGCCCAGATCGCTGTAAGGCAGTGGCGTTGGCGGCAGCAGCGGCGTGGTGTCCTCCTGTCCGGCACGTACACGCTCTCGCGCCGCATACCAGAAGCCCGCCGCCTGGGTGCGCGTGGCCGCGCCCACGCTGTTCAACTCGCCCACCCAGTCCATGCGGTTGGCCAGCCAGAACCAGCCCTTGCTGCGGATCACCCCGGGCATGCCGTGCTGCAACGTGCGTGCGAAGCGGGCTGGGTGGAACGGCCGTCGCGAGCGGTAGACGAAGCTGGCAATGCCGTACTCCTCGGTTTCCGGTGTGTGCTCGCCGCGCAGCTCCTTCACCCAGCCGGGAGCCTGCTGCGCACGATCGAAATCGAAGCGACCGGTATCCAGCAGCTCGGCAAGCGGCACGTCGCCGAACGCGGACAGCAGCAGCTTCGCGTCGCGGTTCAACCCGCGCAGCACCGCCAGCGTGTCCTGCAGCACTTCGTCGTCCACCTGGTCCACCTTGCTGACCACGATCACGTCGGCGAACTCCACCTGCTCGCACAGCAGGTCGACCACGCCGCGGTCATCGTCCGGCCCCGCCTGCTGACCACGCTCGGCCAAGCGCAGCGTTGAACCGAAATCGGCCAGGAAGGCACTGCCATCCACCAGCGTCACCATCGTATCCAGCCGCGCGATATCGCTCAGGCTGAAGCCGTGCTCATCGCGCACCGCGAAGGTGGCCGCTACGGGCATCGGCTCGCCGATCCCGGTCGATTCGATCAGCAGATAGTCGTAGCGGCCGCTGTCAGCCAGGCGCCGGACCTCCTGCAGCAGATCATCGCGCAGCGTGCAGCAGATGCAGCCGTTGCTGAACTCCACCAGCGTCTCTTCGGTGCGACGCAGCTCTGCGCCACCATCGCGCACCAGCTGCGCATCGATGTTGACCTCGCTCATGTCGTTGACGATCACCGCCACCCGCAGGCCATCGCGGTTGCGCAGTATCTGGTTGAGCAGGGTGGTCTTGCCGGCACCGAGGAAGCCGGAGAGCACGGTGACCGGAAGGCGACGGTCGGCGCGGGAAACAGTGTTCATGTCGGAGCGGGTTGGCTGCGGAACGGAAATGTTACTGTATAACAATTGTCGCGCAAGGAACCTCCCTACATGAAGTCGCCCTCAGCCGCCCTGCTTGATGCCGGGGCCGTCGCCCTGTCCAGCCTGTGCCTGCTGCATTGCCTGGCACTGCCCCTGCTGGCGGCCGCGCTGCCGCTGTTCGGCGTCTGGGCCGAAGCGGAATGGGTACACCTGGTCTTCGTGGCCATCGCGCTGCCGATGACTGGCTTCGCCCTGTGGCGGGCCGAACGCCGCCATCCTCTGCCCGCACTGGCGTGGCTGAGCGCCGGTATCGGCCTGGCCCTGTTGATGGCCGGCGCCCTGGCGCTGCCCTCGCA
>NZ_JBFRFE010000520.1:0-3138 GCF_052114665.1 Stenotrophomonas sp. 2YAF22
GCTGATGGTCTGCCCCGGTGCGATCTCCGGCAGCGACGGTGCACGGAAACCACGCGAGAACGAGCCACGCAGCAGCAGGCTGTCCAGCGGTTGCCAGCGCAGCGCGAACTTCGGCGAGAATGCCTTGCCGAAGTCATCGTAGTGGTCACCGCGGCCGGCTACCTGCAGCTCCAGCGTGCGATGCAGCGGCACGCTGAACTCGGCATAGGCGGCACTGACCTGGCGCTCACCGTCGACGATGTTGATCGCCGGGCGCAGTTCGGTACCGGACAGCACCTGCGCACTGGTGCGCGCGTCCAGCGATTCCTTGCGGAATTCCGCGCCCCAGGCGAAGCCGATCGCACCCGCCGGCAGTTCCCACAACGAGGTCGATGCCTTGACGTTGAGCGAGTGCAGCTTGTACCAGCCCGGGCGCTTGGTCTGCAGGCGCAGATCGTCCAGTGCGCCCGGCGTGCTGGATGGATCGAGGAAGTTGTAGCTGCCATCGCGCAGGATCTGCTGGAAGGCGTAGCGGTCCACGAAGTTGTCCACGTACTCGCGCTGCGCGCTCTGCGAGGTCAGTGCGGCCACTTCCCAGTCCCAGCGTTCGCCGGTGCCACGCACGCCGGCCAGGGCGCGGTAGAACACCTGGGTGTTGTCCTTCAGGCGCGGGCCGAGATCGAAGAAGGTGTATTCGAACGGCAGCGGCGCGCTACCCGGATTGTTCGGATGGCCGACCGGCAGCACCGCGGCGATATCGGTCAACGTACCGGTGGCGGGATTGTAGGCACGCAGGCCCGGGCCGACCGTCAGCGGCGCACTGAAGATCTGGTCGGCCTTGTTGTGGCTGTACAGCACATCAGCGAAGGCTTCGACGCTGTCGTTGAAGCGGTAGGTCGCGCTCAACGACGCCTGCAGGCGCTCGGCGCCGGGCTGCAGGGTCTTGAACGGCTGCGCGTTGAAGGCGCAGGCCTGGCCGGGCAGGGTGCTGCCGAAGTCACTGTAGGGACGCAGCTCGCTGCCATCGGGGCAGGACGCGAACGGTTGCGGCGCGCGCGGGTTGGCCAGCGTGTTGCCGCCAGCGGTGGACCAGCCGGCCAGGCGGCCACCGGGCTTGTCGCGGAAATCGCCGTCGCGGGTGTACGCGCGCTGGTCAGCATCGAGGCGGTCGCGCTTGAGCAGATCCAGCCCGAACAGCACGTTCCAGCCCTGCTGTTCGAGGTCACCGAAGCCGGCCAGCAGGTTGGCCTTGCGCTCGTTCAGGCCGCCCTGGGTGGCGGTGCCGAAGCCACCGCCGACCTCCACGCCTTGGAAATCACGACGCAGGATGATGTTGATGACGCCGGCGATGGCGTCCGAGCCGTACACAGCCGAGGCACCATCCTTCAGCACTTCGATGCGCTCCACCGCGCTGATCGGCAGCGCGTTGAGGTCGACGAAGGTGTCCTGGGTGTTGAGCGCGAAGCCGAAGTTGGCCACGCGGTAGCCATTGACCAGCACCAGCGTGTTCTTCGGTGACAGGCCGCGCAGGCCGATCGACGCCGAGCCTGCAGCGAAGCTGCCGGTGTACTGCTCGTCGAAGCTGTTGCCGGCGTTGGCCGACAGGTTGCGCAGCACGTCGGTAAGGGTGGAGCGGCCGGTCTGCAGGATCTGCTCGCGGGTGACGATCTGCACCGGGTTGGGGCCGGCGGTGTCGCTGCGCTTGATGTTCGAGCCGGTCACCAGCACGGTGCCGAGGGTGGTGCTGTCCTTGCCGGTGTCGGCGATTTCAGCGGCGCCGGCAGTGCCAGCGACGAGGGCCAGCGCGACCGCGCTGGAAAGCAGGGTGGTGCGATACATGGAAGCGACTACGCCAAACGGGGGAGGAGTCGTCAGTACCGCACGCGGGTGAGTGCGCCTTCCAATGACGAAAGCGCATTCAGTTATACATCACAGGTTCTTAACGAAAGTCGGCGGCCTTGGTGGGGCAGACCATCCCGGTGGGTGCCGACCATCTCAATGGGGCAGATCATCCCGGTGGGTGCGGACCGTTGGTCCGCACGCTCCTGCACGGTCAGAGCCCTTCCCTTTCAGAAAGGGAGCCGACCCCCAAGGGCATCACGCGCGCAGCAGCACCTTGCCATTGCGGCCCGAACCGGCGCCGGCTTTTGCCGCCTGGGCGATGTCGTCCAATGCGAAGATCTGCTCCACCGGCAGGGTCAGTTCCCCCTCGGCCGCACGCTTCAGCAGTTCACCCACCAACCGCCGCTTGTCTTCCACCGCCATTGCCTGGCTGACCTTGCTGCCCCAGAAGCCCTTCACCGTGGCTTCCTTGTAGATCAGGCCGCCGGCGGGAATGCGCATCGGCTCGCCGCTCATCACGCCGAAGGACACCAGGGTGCCGTGGTGGCCGAGCAGGTCGACCAGGTCGCCGCTGGCATCGCCGCCGATGGAGTCAACCGCGGCCGCGGCCTGCGATTCGCCGGTGGCTTCGCGCACACGGTCCTTCCAGCCGTCCACCGAGGTATCGAACACGTGATCGATGCCCAGTGCCTGCAGTTGCGCCACGGCCTCGGCATTGCGCACCAGGTTGGCCACGTGCACGCCGCGCGCCTTTGCGAGCATCGCCAGCGATTTGCCGACGGCACCGTTGGCGGTGTTCTGCACGATCCACTGGCCCTGCTCGACGTGCAGGAATTCCAGCAGCATCAACGCGCTCAGCGGCATGGCGATCAGCTGTGCGGCCATTTCATCGGCGATCGCGTCCGGCATCGGGATCACCATCCGTGCCGGTGCGATGAACGCCTCGGCCCAGGTGCCGTGCACCGAGGCGGCGGCAACACGCTGACCGATCTGCAGGCCGTCGACGCCTTCGCCGAGCGCATCGACCACGCCCAGTGCTTCGCTGCCGCCGATCGCCGGCAGCGTCGGCTTGTAGCCGTACAGGCCACGCACGGTCAGCAGATCGTGGTTGTGGATCGAGGCCAGCACGGTGCGGATGCGTACTTCGCCGGGACCGGGTTCGGGCAGGGGGGCATCGGCAACGGCGAGGACCTGGGCTGGATCGCCGAAGGAGGAGTACAGGGCAGCGCGCATGGGCGGTGTTCCAATGAAAGTTGATGTTGTATCGAACTGGGGGGCGCGCCGGGCGGCCATCTGTTGATCGAAACGAGCCGGCGG
>NZ_JBFRFE010000521.1:0-3137 GCF_052114665.1 Stenotrophomonas sp. 2YAF22
GGGGTGACGGCGGCCATGCGGGATCCTTGTTGTCCGTGCGGCGGATGCAGGTTCGGTCAGAACGCGCGCATCAGTGAGATGAAAGCGGATGTCTGGCTGCTGCGCCGTGCCATCGGGCTGTCCTCGACGGCATCACCGAACCACTGGTTGGCGACGACGCCGGTAGCGCGCCATTTCGTACCCAGCGGCGTGCTGACCGCGATCTGCAGGCTCGGCGAGGTGGCACTGCCGGGCTTGTAGGCCGCCAGCCCGGAGCGCAGCGCTTCCTCGTCGCTGATCCCGTAGTAGTAGTCGAGCAGGCGGGCGCTGGAATGCACCACGCCCACGCGCGGCACCCAGGTGAAGCGACCGGCCTGGATCGGATAGCTGTAATGCAGGCTTGATTCAATACCGCCGCCATGCCCGCTCACTTCGCGCTTCACGCTGGCCGCCACCGCGCCCCAGTCGGCGCTGTAGTCGGCATTGATGCCGACCATCGCCGACATCTGCCGGCTGTGCAGGCGGCGCAGCTGCGGATCGTTCACGTCGTCGGTCTTGAAGCGCAACGTGTAGGGCGTCGCCACCGCCGACAGGCGCAGGCCGTCGGCCTTGTAGAGGTTCATGCCAAGCGAACCGGGGCTGGCGAAGAAGCGCTTGCCCTGCCAGGACAGCGCCGGCAGCACCAGCGGCTTGTCGTCATAGTGTGCGTAGGCGCCAGTGGTCGCGCCGAAGGTGATGCCGGCCTGTACCCCCGGAGCCTGTTCCTGCGCGGTGGCCAGCAGCGGCGTGGAGAGAGCGACGGTGCACAGCAGGGGGCGCAGCAGGGCGGGGGACAGTGAGGTCATCGAAGTAGTGCGTTGCAGGGATGGCGATGCATGCTGCGCGCGCAACATTGTCGGAACATTGCGCAGGCGCAATCTGCTGGCATCGCCGCCACCTGCACGCCGAAGGCACTATGATCGGCACCGTTTCCGGTTGCCGAGCCCCTGATGCGTATTCTCCTGGTCGAAGATGACCCCGATCTCTCGCGAGCCCTGCAGTCCGGGCTTGAGCGCCAGGGTGTGGTCGCCGACGTGGTCGGCAGCCTGGCCGAGGCTGCGCTCGCCCTGCGTGAGCCGGTGCATCAGCTGATGCTGCTCGATCGGCAGCTGCCGGATGGTGATGGCGTGGGYTTCGTGGCGACTGCCCGTGCCCTGCGGCCGAACCTGGCGGTGATCATGCTCACCGCCAAGGGGGGCCTGTCAGACAAGGTGGAGGGGCTGGATGTCGGTGCCGATGACTACCTGGTCAAGCCGGTGGCGATCGAAGAGCTGATGGCGCGCATCCGCGCCGTATCGCGTCGACCGTCGGCAATGGTGACCCCCCGGTTGCGGCTGGGCCGGCTGGAGTTTGATTTCGAATCGCTGCAGGCACAGGTGGATGGCCAGCCGGTCGCACTGCCGCGGCGGCAGGTGCTGGTGCTGCAGGCCTTGGCGATGCGGCAGGGGCGCACGGTCACCCGCAGCGCGCTGGAAGCGGCGGTGTACGGATTCGATGATGAGATCCAGTCCAATGCGCTCGACGCGCATATTTCAAAGCTGCGCAAGGCGCTGCAGCAGGCTGGGGCAGGCGTGGAGATCCACGTGATCCGTGGCGTCGGTTACCTGTTGGCGGAGGCTTGAGATGGCGCGACCGATCCGTTCGATCACGCTGGGCCTGGCATGGCGGCTGTTCCTGGCGCAGGCCTTCACGGTGTTGTTCGCCGTTGTCGCGCTGATCCTGACCTGGGGCGACAAGGACACCTGGGGCATGGACATGTTCATGGCCGAGAGCGCGGCCAATGCCGTGCACAGCGAAGGGGGCCGGCTGGTGCTGGACGAAGCACGCTGGCAGAAGCTCGATGCGCGTGCTGGTGGCAACCTGTGGTTTGCCGCGGTCGACGATCGGGGTGTATGGCTGCAGCGCGGCACGCTGCCTGCCATCCACGCGCCGCTGCTGGCCCGCCTGCCGACACTGGGCGCCACCGAGCTGGGGTCGCTGGTACCGCCGTACCTGGACGTGGCCCGGGTGATGATCCGCAACGAAGACGGCCGCCGCATCACGGTGATGGTGGGCGGGGCGCCGAAGGGCGGCCTGCTGGATGGCGCATTGATGGTGCTGCGGTTGATCGGCCTGTGGTTCTTCCTGCCGTTGATCGTGGTCACGCTGCTGGTGATGCCGACAGTGATCCACCGCGCCATGCGTGGCGTGCGCCGGTCCGCGCAGCAGGCCAAGGAACTTGATATCGGCCAGCCCGGTGCGCGCCTGGACGCGCAGCTGGTGTCTACCGAGGTGGCGCCTCTGGTTGAAGCGTTCAACGATGCGATCGACAAGGTGCAGCAGGGCTACGCAGCACGCGACAAGTTCCTGGCCGATGCCGCGCATGAACTGCGGGTGCCGATTGCGGTGGTGCAGGCGCGCTTGTCGCAGTTGCCGCAGGGAGAGTTGAAATCGCAGCTGCTGACCGATGTCGCCCGCCTCGGCAACGTCGCCGAGCACCTGCTCGACCTGCAGCGCCTGGACCGGAACGTCGCAGCGTTGCAGCGGCTGGACCTGGCGCATGTCGTGCGCGAAGCGGCCGCGGACCTCGCTCCGCTGGTCGTGGGTGCCGGCTATGGCTTCGAAGTGGATGCGCCGGAAACGCCGGTATGGATCCATGGTGATGGCCTGGCCCTGGGCCGGGTGATCGCCAACCTGGTGCACAACGCCATCGTCCACGGCGGCGGACGCGGCACCATCTGCGTGCGTCTGGACCGACAGGGCCTGCTGGAGGTCAGCGATCAAGGCGCCGGTGTGCCGGTCGGTGACCGCGAAGCGATCTTCGAGCCGTTCCACCGCCTGCGTGCCGCCGGCAGCGGCAGCGGCCTGGGCCTGCATCTGGTCAAGGAAATCGTGCAGCACCACGGGGGCACGGTGAGCGTGGGCGAGGCTGTCGGAGGCGGCGCCAGTTTCCGGGTCAACTTCCACCGCGGCAGCGTGCGTCGTTAGTCGGGCGCTGACAAAACCGCAGGGAGTTGCCTGATGGTTGCGTGAGGCCTTACCACGGCACGCTGTGTCGATGGCTGCCGATCGGACCTTGTCGCCGCTGCTGGGCCCCGCGTGCGCCGCCRCTCTGGTCACCGGTGCCTTGGCCTGCGTGC
>NZ_JBFRFE010000522.1:0-3137 GCF_052114665.1 Stenotrophomonas sp. 2YAF22
GTTGTGCTTGACCTGGGTCACCATCGGCGGCGGGATGTTCAGCTGGCCCTTGGTCAGTGCGTGTACCGGCAGCTTGCGCGGGGTACCGCGCTGGTAGCTCGGCTTGCCGCTTTCCTCGCCCAGTTCGTTGTCGCGCAGGCGGGTGACGGTGTAATGCGGGGTGTGCAGCTGCTCGTCGGCAACGATCACGATCGGCGCCTCGTGGCGCTTCTCGATTTCGCCCAGTGCGCCGCGCTTTTCGTTCAGCAGGTAATTGGCGATCTCCACCGGCGCCTGTACCAGCACCTGCCCGGTGTTCTCCTTCATCGCATGCTCTTCAGCGACGCGGATGATCGACAGCGACAGCGACTCGAYGCTGCGCATGCGGCCATGGCCGTCGCAACGCGGGCAGACGATCTGGCTGGATTCGCCCAGGCTCGGACGCAGACGCTGGCGGCTCATTTCCAGCAGGCCGAAGCGCGAGATGCGGCCGACCTGCACGCGTGCACGGTCGTACTTGAGCGCGTTGGCCAGGCGGTTCTCGACTTCGCGCTGGTGCTTGTTGGAAGCCATGTCGATGAAGTCGATCACCACCAGGCCGCCGAGGTCGCGCAGGCGCAGCTGGCGGGCCACTTCCTCGGCCGCTTCCAGGTTGGTCTGGAACGCGGTGTCCTCGATGTCGCTGCCCTTGGTGGCGCGCGAGGAGTTGACGTCGACGGCAGTCAGCGCTTCGGTCTGGTCAACCACGATCGAACCGCCCGACGGCAGGCGCACGTTGCGCTCGTAGGCGCCTTCGATCTGCGATTCGATCTGGAAGCGGTTGAACAGCGGGATGTCGTCCTTGTAATGCTTGAGCTTGCGCAGGGTCTGCGGCATCACCTGCTGCATGAACTCCTTGGCGTGCTCGTACATCTCCTCGGTGTCCACCAGGATCTCGCCGATGTCGGCGCGCAGGTAGTCACGCAGGGCGCGCACGATCAGGCGCGATTCCTGGTAGATCAGGAACGGGGCCGGCTTGCTCAGGGCGGCTTCGGCGATGGCGCGCCAGACGTTCAGCAGGTAATCCAGATCCCACTGCAGCTCTTCCGCATCGCGGCCGACGCCGGCGGTACGGATGATGACGCCCATTTCGTCGGGGATGTTCAGCTTGTCCAGGGCGTCCTTCAAGGCCGCCCGGTCTTCACCCTCGATGCGACGGGAAACTCCGCCGGCACTGGGGGAATTGGGCATCAGCACCATGTAACGGCCGGCCAGGGAGATGAACGTGGTCAGGGCAGCGCCCTTGTTGCCACGTTCTTCCTTGTCCACCTGGACGACGATTTCCTGGCCTTCCCTCAGCAGCTCGCGGATGCCGGCCTTGTTGTGGTCGACGCCGGCCTGGAAGTAATCGCGGGAGATTTCCTTCAGCGGCAGGAAGCCGTGGCGGCCGCCACCGTATTCAACGAAGGCCGCTTCCAGCGAGGGCTCGATGCGGAAGATCCGGCCCTTGTAGATGTTGGACTTCTTCTGTTCCTTGGACGGCTGCTCGATGTCGATGTCATACAACGACTGGCCATCCACGATGGCAACACGCAGCTCTTCAGCCTGCGTGGCGTTGATCAGCATTCGCTTCATTGTTGCGTTCCTCGCAAGCGGCTACCGCGCGGAACGCCATGGAGTTTCGCCTCTGGACACGGCTCGCCGCCCATTCGCGCAAGCGCGGGGAGGGCGGCTTGGGTTTCCAGCGCTACGACACCACGGCAGGCCGCGGGAGCGCTTCAATTTTCTGGTTTTGGGTGTTGCAGGGCCGGAGGCAGCTGTCAGCCAGGCTGGAGCGCCGCACGGGACATGTTCAGCGCGACTGCGTGTCAGGCAATCGGCGATGGCCGGGAACGCCGGTGAGCCGCTAACATGGCCGCCCCGCGGGCGGTGGTCGCGCACTGTGCCGGATTCGTCGGAAGCGGGGCTTCTGGCCCTGAGTAACTTCCAACGAAATCAATCCCTTATCTCGCCCCCCGAGTGTAACAGAATAAACAGGCTGATGACTGCACAAGACCCTACCAAGCCGGCCGGCGAAAAGCCTTCCGTGCGCATGATCACCGTTCCGGCCGACCGCGCCGGCCAGCGCCTGGACAATTTCCTGCTCGGCCAGCTCAAGGGTGCCCCGCGCAGCCTGGTCTACAAGCTGGTCCGCAGCGGGCAGGTACGCGTCAACGGCGGCCGCGCCAAGGCCGAGCGCAAGCTGGAAGCTGGCGACGAAGTGCGGATCCCGCCGGTTCGTCTCAGCGATGAAGGAGACAAGGCGGGACCACCGGAGGCGTTCATGCGTCGGCTGGAGCAGGCCATCGTCTTCGAAGATGCCCGCCTTCTGGCGCTGAACAAGCCGACCGGCGTCGCCAGCCATGGCGGCAGCGGCATCAGCTTCGGCGCCATCGAGACCCTGCGCGCTCTGCGCCCCGGCCAGACCCTGGAGTTGGTCCATCGGCTGGACCGTGACACCTCGGGCCTGTTGATCGTGGCCAAGAAGCGTTCGGCACTGAGCGAGCTGCAGGCACTGCTGCGTGAAGACCACGGCGCCGGCATCCGCAAGCGCTACCTGACCCTGTTGGCCGGGCGCATGCCGGACGGGGTGATGACGGTCGACGCGCCGTTGCACGTGGGCCTGCGCCAGGGCGGCGAGCGCCATGTGCAGGTCAATGCGATCGGCAAGGAATCGATCAGCCATTTCCGGGTGCTGGAGCGCAAGGGCGGCCATTCCTATTGCGAGGTGCGCATCGAAACCGGCCGCACCCACCAGATCCGCGTRCACGCCCAGCATCTCGGGCATCCGGTTGCCGGTGACGACAAGTACGGCGATCCTGCGGTCAACAAGCGGCTTCGTGAGCAGATCGGACTGAAGCGCCTGTTCCTGCATGCCGCGTCGCTGGAGTTCGCGCTGGACGACGGCAAGAGCCCGTATGTGCTGAACGCGCCGCTGGCCGATGAGCTGGTCGAGGCGCTGGACAGGCTGAAGTAGCCCCTGCGGGGCTGACCGGCCAACGGGCGCAGCCCCCTCGCGGCTGGCGTCCAAAGCGGGATCCCGGTTTTGGTCGGTCCGGATGGGTTGGCGGGGGACGCCGTGAACCCATCCCTGGGGGCTTGGCCGCGGCATCCATGCCGCGGACACCCCYGCCAACCCA
>NZ_JBFRFE010000523.1:0-3132 GCF_052114665.1 Stenotrophomonas sp. 2YAF22
CAGTAGTGCTTTCAGCGCCGTAGCGTTGGGCATTTCGCCTTCGTGGATGTCGATCGCGCGGACGTCGCAAACATCGCGCAGTTGCTGGCCAGCGGCCGGCACTACCGCTTTTTCTTTTTCGCGTTGTGCCTGGCAGCGGCGCGCAGTAGTGCTTTCAGCGCCGTAGCGTTGGGCATTTCGCCTTCGTGGATGTCGATCGCGCGGCGCGTACCGCCTTCCAGGCTGGCGTTGAACAGGCGCTTCGGGTCCGGCAACGCTGCGCCGTGGGCGAAGGTCAGCTTCACCGCCTGCTTGTAGGTTTCGCCGGTGCACAGGATGCCGTTGTGTTCCCACACCGGTGTGCCGCGCCACTTCCAGGTTTCCTCCACGTCCGGCAGCGCCTCGTGGATCAGCGCGCGGACGCGGGCAAGGATGTCACCACGCCAATCAGCAAGCTCGGCAATGCGGGCGTCAATCAGGGTGGCAGCGGAGAGAGCAGCATCTGCGGGATCGGACTTCTGCGTGGCCATCGCTTGGTCTCGTACGGGAAAGAACCTGGGAGATCACATGCGTTCGCCGGGCAGCTCGCTGGCCTGCCGCACCCAGTCGAGGAACCTCGCCTCGTCCAGTACCCCATCCTCAAGAATGTGCAGGTAGCGCGTGTCGGCACTCTTGGATGGTTCGGGCGGAACAGGCTGCAACAGCGCACCGCGGAAGAACGCGACCTTGATGTAGCGGGTGAAGCAATGGAAGCTGAGGAACCAGCCCTCACCGGCGGCGATGCCGTACATCGGCGAGTTCCATTTCACTGCTTTGTGCACGCCGGGCACGGCCTGTTTGATCAGTGCATCAAGACGTGCACCGACAGCCCGCTTCCAGTCCGGCATGGCGGCGATATACGCCTGCACAGGCGCATCGCCCTCGCCCTTGGCGATCTGCGGGTTACCGCCGGACAGCAGCTTCGGCGCGGCACTGCTGGCGGATCGCTTGGCGGGCATCGCAGGGGCCATGAGGGGCGAAGGCCCGAGCGTACGCCGCCGCCCGGCAGCGGTCACGGCGCACTGCGCCATGGCCTCAGAGGCTGCTGCGGAACTGCCGCCAGGTGGGCAGCTTGCGGGCGCCGCGCAGGAACCACATCAGGGTGGCCATCACCAGGCCGAACATCACGCCTGCCACCACCCCGGCAAGCAACAGCAGTTCCAGCGCCGGGGCCCTGCCCTGCCACAGCAACAGCCACATCAGTACCGTCCAGAAGACGCCAAACAGCAGGCCCTGCAGCAGCGCATTGGTCAGGAAACCGGCCAGTATCGGCGGCGGCAGCGCGACACCCAGCCGCCACAGCATGCGGTGCAGCACGGGTGCCGCTTCCCTCCGTGGCACCCCGGAATGGTCCAGGAAGCGCAACGCCACCTGGATGTCCGCCGGGTATCGATGGTCGCTCTCATCCATCCATTGAAACTAACGAGGCGGCACCACAAACGCAAACGGCCGCCCGAAGGCGGCCGTCGCGGCAACAACCGAAGTTGTTTATCAGCCCTTGGTTGCCAGGCGGGCAGCCTTGGCGGCAGCAGCAGCAGCCAGATCTTCCTTGATGCGGGCAGCCTTGCCTTCCAGGCCACGCAGGTAGTACAGCTTGCCGGCGCGGACCTTACCACGACGCTTCACTTCGACCGAGTCGATGATGGCGCTGTGGGTCTGGAACACGCGCTCGACACCGTAACCGTGCGAGATCTTGCGCACGGTGAACGAGGAGTTCAGGCCGCCGTTCTTGGTCGCGATGACAACGCCTTCATAGGCCTGCACGCGCTCGCGGGTACCTTCCTTCACCTTCACGTTGACGACAACGGTGTCGCCCTGGCTGAACTGCGGCAGTTCACGGGTGATCTGGGCGGATTCGAATTCCGCGACGATGGACTTGTTCAGCTTGCTCATGGGTTACACCGATTCATTGTTCGGGTGGGCGTGTCATTCGACAGCGTGGGCTCATGCAGTCACCGGACTGTGCTGCACGTTTGTTTTGGGTACTGCGCACCGGCCGAGGCCGGCGGTAATTGGCCATGATAGCCGATAAAGCAGGGCTGGCGCTAGGCCTTGCCCTTTTCCGCCGGGACCTGGCGGGCCAGGGCCAGCAGCTTTCGGTCGGCCTTGCCCAGCGCCTGTTCATCCAGCAGGTCCGGGCGCCGCTGTGCGGTACGGATCAACGACTGCTGCCGACGCCAGGCGGCGATGGCGGCATGGTTGCCCGAGCGCAGCACGTCCGGCACGTCACCCAGCGGATGCTGGGCCGGCTGGCTGTAATGCGGGCAGTCGAGCAGGCCGAGGTCGCCCTCGAAACTGTCCTGCGCCGCGGATTCGGCGTCATTCAAGGCGCCTTCCTGCAGCCGGGCCACCGCGTCGATGATCACCGCCGCCCCCAGCTCGCCGCCGGACAGCACATAGTCGCCGAGGGAAATCTCCTCATCGACATTGGCGGCCAGGAAACGCTCGTCGATGCCTTCATAGCGGCCGCAGAGCAGGACCATGCGCGGCAATGCCGCCAGTTCCCGCACCTTGGCCTGGGTCAACGGCGCGCCCTGCGGGCTGAGATGGATCACCCGCGCAGGCGTCGGATCGGCCTCACGGATCGCCTGCAGGCAGGCCTGCAGCGGTTCGATCAGCATCACCATGCCCGGGCCACCGCCGAACGGACGATCGTCTACCCGGCGGTAGTTGCCCTCGGCGTAGTCACGGGGATTCCAGCCATGCAGGCTGAACAATCCCTTTTCCTGCGCACGGCCGACCACGCCCAGCCCAGCGGACTGGGCGAGGAAATCGGGGAACAGGGTGATGACGTCGAAACGCATGCTCACACTCAGAACTCGGGGTCCCAGTCGACCACGACCAGATTGGCCTCGAAGTCGACGGATTTGACGAACTCCGGCACGACGAACGGAATCATCCGCTCGCGATCACCGCGTACGACCACCACATCGTTGGCGCCGGTACTGAACAGGTGCGAGACCTGGCCGAGGGCAACGCCTTCGACGGTCTTCACATCCAGGCCTTCCAGATCGACCCAGTAATACTCGTCGGCATTCGGCGGCGGCAGCGCACTGCGGGCCACGAAGACCTCGGTGCCATGCATCGCCTCGACCGTGTCGCGATCCTCGATGC
>NZ_JBFRFE010000524.1:0-3128 GCF_052114665.1 Stenotrophomonas sp. 2YAF22
GGCAGCGCGACGACGTCGGCGACGGTGACACCGCCACTCAGCACGACGCGATCGCCCTGCACGTGATAATTCATTGCCATGACGTCATCCATCTGACCCAGGGTCGCGATACCCACCAGGCCTGCCAGGGCGATGCTCAACTTCGAATGCTTCATTGCGTTCTCTCTCTCCGCCCGCACCACGCGGGTCGAAAGCAGAACGCAGCAGCGGGCTCGACGCCCCCAGTCGACGGCCAGAAAAAACATGAATGCATTCACAATGGAAATGCGGGAGAAACGTGGGCTTCCCCATCCGGTCACCGTCGCGTAAAACTCGGTGACGCGTCCGTCATCGTCGTCCGAGGCCCTCCCCTGTCCGCGCCCTCCCCTTTGCTCCGTCCTGCGCCGGATCTGCCCGGGGTTCCGGATGCCTTCATCGCATTCGTGCGCGAGGAACGCGCGCCGCTGTGCGCCTTCCTGCGCGCCCGCGGTGTCGGCCCCGAGGATGCCGAGGACATCGCCCAGGACTGCATGGAGCGCCTGATCCGCTACCGCGCGCACGGCACCGAGGAGCTGCGGCTGCTGCTGTACCGCATCGCCCGCAACCGCCTGGCAGACCGCGGGCGCTCGCCACAATCGCGCAACCACCTGTCGCTGACCGAACGCGACGGCAACGAAGAAGCCGCCAGTGCTTCTCCTGATCCGCTGCGTCAGGCAGAATCCGGGCAGATGCTCGCCCTGCTGCGCCAGGCACTGTTCAAGCTGCCCGAACGTGCCCGCGAGGTGTATCTGCTCAACCGCATCACCGGGATGAGCTATACACAGATCGCCCGGCATTGCGGCATCACCGCCAAGACCGTGGAAAAACATATTGCCCGTGCATTGCAGGGCCTGCGCAAGGAGCTGGGCCCCGATCCTCTCCACAATGATGGAGATGCCGAATGATCCGCAACGACAACAGGGATGACACGTTGCTTTTTGAACACGCAAGCGCCTGGGTAGCCCGGCTGGACGCCCCCGACTGCAGCGCCGAAGAACGGCAGTCCTTCGAGGACTGGTTGGCCGAGGATCCGGCACATGTCAGCGCGTGGGTGCAGGCCGAGAAGCTGCACCAGCGCAGCGCCGGCCTGGCCAGCGACCCGTGGCTGCGCACCGCCGCCGCGCGTGCGGCGCGCCGACCGCAGCGGCGCTGGCTGCCCGGTGTCGCCGCCGCTGCAGGCGTGTGCCTGGCCGTTGGCCTGGGCTGGATGCTGTACACCGATGGCAACCCCACACCGCTGACCTACGCCAACGCCAGCCTGCTGCCGCAGCAGCGCACCCTGGCCGATGGCAGCATCGCCACCCTCGACGCCGGCACCACGCTGACCGCACGCTTCGGCTGGCGCAAGCGCGAACTGGCGCTGGAACAGGGTCGCATCCAGCTGCAGGTCGAATCGTCATCGCGCTCGCTGCGGGTGCAGGCCGGCGGCAGTTCGATCCGCGATATCGGCACCACCTTCCAGGTTGAACGCCTGGCTGACGGCCGGGTCGAAGTCGCGCTGCTGGAAGGCGTAGTGGAAGTCACCAGTGGCAGCGCGCAGCACACGCTCTCGCCGGGCCAGCAGCTGCAGGTCCTGGCCTCCGGCAAGATCCAACCCGGCCCGCAGCTGTCCTCGACTGCCGCCGCCGAGGCTTGGCCGCAGGGCAAGCTGGTGTTCGACGGCACGCCCCTGGCCACTGTGGTCGAGCGCATGAACCGCTATGGCAGCACGCCACTGGTGGTCGCCGACCCGGATATCGCCGACCTCGCGGTCAGCGGCACCTTCCGTGCGGGCGACGCGCATGAACTGCTTTCCGCCCTGGAACTGGGGTGGTCCATTGCTGGCCAGCCGCGCTCGGATGGCGCGCTGGAACTGCGYCGCACCTACTGAGGCGGCGGCCGATGCCGGCGCCTGCTGTGCTTCGTTGGGACGTGCTTCGGTGGGACGTGCTGCGCTGGGGTCTGCTGCAGGCCCTGTTGTGCGTTGTACTGGTGCCCGGTGTGGCGGCAACGGCGGCGGCAGCAGAAGCCATCAGACAGGTCGACTACCGGATCGCTCCCGGCGCTCTGCCGCCGGCCTTGCAGCAATGGGCACGCCAGAGTGGCATTGCCCTGGTGTTCGACGCACGTGAACTGACCGGCCTGCGCACCGGCGGCGTCGCCGGCTCGCTGGCGCCGGCCGCCGCACTGAAGCAGCTGGTCGCCGGCATGCCGGTGAACATCCTGCAGACCCCCAGCGGCGGATTCGTGGTCCGCCGGCACGCTACCCCACCCGCAGTGGTCGCGCAGCCGGTACGGCGGCCACCGCCGCCCGCGCCAGCCAAGCCGGTGCAGGTGGAACTGGCGCCGATCCATGTCACCGGCAGCCGCTTGCCGCGCACCTCCGTGCAGACCACGCTGCCGGTAACGGTGATCGATCGCGAGGACATCCTGCGCAGCGGCTACGGCACGTTGTTCGACCTGTTGCGCCACCTGCCCGGCATGAACGGCCATCCGCCATTGAGCACCTCGCGCAGCGGCGACTCGCTGTACCTGCCGGTCGGCRCGGCCGCCACCACCAGCCTGGACGGCATGGGCCCACGCGCCACCCTGTTCCTGGTCAACGGCCGACGCCTGCCGCGTTATCCGATGGTGTCGCTGGAGGAAGGCGGGCTGACCGATCTGGGAGGCATTCCGCTCAGCTTCGTCGAGCGCATCGAGCTGGTGCGTGGCGGTGCTTCGGCCATCTACGGCGCCGATGCGATGTCTGGCGTGGTCAACATCATTCTGCGTGACCAGRCCGAGGGACCGGAAGCCACGCTGCAATCGGGTGCCAGCAGCCGCGGTGATGGCGATCAGTACCGGCTGCAGGCGGCCACGGGCGGCGTGCGCGAAGGCGGCGACCGCTGGTTCGCCGGCATCGATCTGCATCGTCTGCAGCATGTGGCCGGCGACCAGCGCGACTGGCATGCGGAAACATCGCTGTACCCGATCGGGCTGATCATGCCCAACGGCGACTACTACCCGGCCACGCAGTGCCATCCGCCATTGCAGAGCGAAGACGACGGCTGCTGGTTCGACAACGCACGCCCGCGCTCGCTGCAACCGGCGTCGGAAACGCTGTCCGGCTACCTGCGTTATCGCCACGAGCG
>NZ_JBFRFE010000525.1:0-3123 GCF_052114665.1 Stenotrophomonas sp. 2YAF22
CAGGAACCCCGACTCTGCTTCGGCTGTTGCTGTTGAGGTTGCCGGCCAGCGGCCGGCACTACCGCGGGGCGCGGGGTGCAACCCCGCAAAGCAACACCCCCCTCACTTCACTGAACCGATCAGCCATTTCGGCACGGCACTTGCACTAGCTCCAGCAGACACCCCCATCCCTGTTTCTGGAACCGTTGCAGATGTCCCACTCCGTCACTTCGATCCTTTCCCAGATCCGCTCCTACCAGACCCAGGTAGGACAGCCCGCGCTCAACCCGCTGGCCGAAGCGCCGCGTAGCAATGCCCTGCCGGGCACGGTGCTGGATGCGCCGCAGGTCCAGCCTGCCAGCTTCACCGAAACCCTGCGCGGCGCCATCGCCGGCGTCAACGATGCGCAACAGAAATCCGGCGCGCTGGCCAAGGCCTTCGAACTGGGTGAACCCGGCGCCGACCTGGCCAAGGTGATGGTCGCCTCGCAGCAGTCCCAGATCGCCTTCCGCGCCACCGTGGAAGTCCGTAACCGTCTCGTCCAGGCTTACCAGGACGTGATGAACATGCCGCTGTAAGGATAGAAACGCATGGCCCTGTCGCTCTCCAAGGAATCCCTGAACGCCGAAAAGGCGGGCCAGTGGTTCGACCGGCTGCAAAGCCTGCAGATCACCCGTCGGCTCGGACTGATGGCGATGATCGCCGTGGCCGTGGCGGCAGGCCTGTTCGTGTTCTTCTGGTCGCAGAAGCCGGGCATGGTGCCGCTGTACACCGGCCTGGACCAGAAGGCCACTGCTGAAGCGACCGACCTGCTGCGTGCCGCACAGATTCCGTTTCAGCTGGACCCGGCCACCGGTGGCATCACCGTGCCGGARAAGAACCTGCACGATGCCCGCCTGAAACTGGCGGGCTCGGGCCTGACCGACAGCGGCAAGCTCGGTTTCGAGCTGATGGAGCGCGACCCCGGTTTCGGCGTCAGCCAGTTCGTGGAAAGCGCGCGCTACCAGCACGCGCTGGAAACCGAGCTGTCGCGCACCATCAATACGCTGCGCCCGGTACGCGATTCGCGTGTGCACCTGGCCATCCCCAAGCCCAGTGCGTTCACCCGCCAGCGTGATGTGGCCAGTGCCTCGGTCACCCTTGAACTGCGTGGCGGCCAGCAGCTGGAACGCAGCCAGGTCGATGCAATCGTGCACATGGTTGCTGCAGCCATTCCCGATCTGGCGCCGGAACGGGTGACCGTGGTCGACCAGAGCGGTCGCATGCTCAGCGTCAGCGACCCGAACAGCGAAGCGGCCGTCAACGCCGCCCAGTTCGAACAGGTGCGCCGCCAGGAAACCTCGTTCAACCAGCGCATCCGCGAACTGCTGGAACCGATGACCGGCCCGGGCCGGGTCAATCCGGAAGTCAGCGTCGACATGGACTTCTCGGTGACTGAAGAAGCGCGCGAGCTGTACAACGGCGAGCCGCAGAAGCTGCGCAGCGAGCAGATGAGCGAGAACAGCAGCAGTACGCCGGGCCCGCAGGGCGTGCCGGGTGCGACCAGCAACAGCCCGCCGGGTCAGGCCGCTGCACCGGCTACCGCGCAGGCGCCGACCGAAAGCAGCAAGAACGCGACCCGCAACTACGAGCTGGACCGTACCCTGCAGCACACCCGTCAGCCGGCCGGCCGCATCAAGCGCGTGTCGGTGGCGGTGCTGGTGGACAACGTGCCGCGGGCCGGCGCCAACGGCAAGGTTGCACCGCAGCCGCTGTCGGCAGCAGAACTGACCCGGGTCGAGGCACTGGTCAAGCAAGCCGTCGGTTTCAGCGCCGAGCGCGGCGACACCGTGTCGGTGATGAATGCCCCGTTCGTGCGTGATACCACGCCGGTGGAAGGCCCGGCCTGGTGGGAACTGCCGTGGGTGCACGATGCCGGCCGCATGCTGCTGGGTGCGCTGGTGGTGATGGCGCTGCTGTTCGGCGTGCTGCGCCCGGCACTGCGCGGCATCACCGGGCAGAACCGCAAGAACGAAGAACTGGCGCTGGAACCGCACACCGCGGACGTGCAGCTGGTCGATGACGATGGCACCCCGCTGCCGGCGCTCGGCGCCGACCGGGCAAGCCTGGGCGGGCCGGAAGCGCTGGCCCTGCCGGTGGATTCTTATGAGGAACGATTGCGGATGGCCCGTGAAGCCGTGAAGACCGACTCCAAGCGCGTGGCCCAGGTGGTCAAGGGCTGGGTGGCCAATGACTGAGGTCGCGCCCCTGACCGGCGTGCAGCGCGCCGCCGTCCTGTTGCTGTCGCTGGGTGAACTGGACGCGGCCGAAGTGCTGCGCCACATGGAGCCGAAGGAGGTGCAGAAGATCGGCATCGCCATGGCCACCATGTCCGACATCACCCGCGAACAGGTGGAACGGGTGATGGACCAGTTCAGCCAGGAACTGGGCTCGAAGACCTCGCTGGGCGTGGGCTCGGACGACTACATCCGCAACATGCTGGTGCAGGCGCTGGGCAGCGAGAAGGCCGGCAACCTGATCGACCGCATCCTGCTGGGCCGCAACACCACCGGCCTGGACGCACTGAAGTGGATGGACCCTCGTGCGGTGGCCGACCTGGTGCGCAACGAGCACCCGCAGATCATCGCCATCGTGATGGCGCACCTGGAAACCGACCAGGCTGCCGACGCGCTGAAGCTGCTGCCCGAGCGCACCCGCGTGGACGTGCTGCTGCGCATCGCCACCCTCGACGGCATTCCGCCCAATGCGCTGAACGAACTCAACGAGATCATGGAACGCCAGTTCGCCGGCAACCAGAACCTGAAGTCGTCCAACATCGGCGGCGTGCAGTGCGCGGCCAACATCCTCAACTTCATGGACAGCGGCCAGGACCAGGCGATCCTGGGCGAGATCGCGCGCATCGACGCACCGCTGAGTGGCCGCATCCAGGACCTGATGTTCGTGTTCGACGACCTGGTGGACCTGGACGACCGCGAGATGCAGCTGGTGCTGCGCGAAGTGAGCGGCGAGCGACTGGGCCTGGCCCTGCGCGGCGCCGACATCAAGGTGCGCGACAAGATCACCCGCAACATGTCCCAGCGTGCAGCCGAGATCCTGCTGGAAGA
This sequence comes from Stenotrophomonas sp. 2YAF22, assembly GCF_052114665.1. Taxonomy (NCBI): domain Bacteria; kingdom Pseudomonadati; phylum Pseudomonadota; class Gammaproteobacteria; order Lysobacterales; family Lysobacteraceae; genus Stenotrophomonas; species Stenotrophomonas sp. 2YAF22. Next base: position 3,084 of record NZ_JBFRFE010000525.1, read on the forward strand.
CATGGAAGCGCGCGGCCCGGTCCGCCTGTCCGACGTGGAA
>NZ_JBFRFE010000526.1:0-3121 GCF_052114665.1 Stenotrophomonas sp. 2YAF22
GCGCTGGCGCCACCGCCCCCCCCTCCGGCTCCGCCGCCGCCGCCCCCGCCACGACGCTGAGACCCGGCGGCCCCTGCGCTGCCACGGGTTTGGCTATGCTTGGTGGGTGGCGCCGAAAGCTCCGGCGTCATCCACCCTTTTCCGTGCGCGGCGCCGACGCTTTCCGGCGCTTCCCTGCCCTTCCAGAAGCCGCCGAATGCCTGCGATCCTGATCATCGACGACAACGCCAGCGTGGGTACTGCGCTGGATGTGCTGTTTTCCCTGCACGACATCGACACCCTGCAGGCGCAGAGCCCGGCCGAAGGGCTGGCGCTGCTGGAATCGCAGCCGGTCGACCTGGTGATCCAGGACATGAATTTCAGCGAGGACACCACTTCCGGTGAGGAAGGCGAGGCTCTGTTCGCGCAGATCCGCGAACGCCACCCCGATCTGCCGGTAATCCTGCTGACGGCCTGGACCCACCTGAGCAGCGCGGTGGACCTGGTCAAGGCCGGTGCCGCCGACTACCTGGCCAAGCCCTGGGATGACCGCAAGCTGCTGACCACGGTCAACAACCTGCTGGAGTTGTCCGAAGCGCGGCGCGAACTGGACCAGCGACGCCAGCGCGAACAACGCCAGCGGCATGCGCTGGAAGACAAGTACGCGTTGTGTGGCGCAGTGTTCGCCGACCCCGCCAGCGAGCGGGTGATCGCCCTGGCCTGCCAGGTCGCGCGCTCGGAGCTGCCGGTGCTGATCACCGGCCCCAACGGCGCGGGCAAGGAGAAGATCGCGCAGATCATCCAGGCCAACTCGCTGGTGGCCAAGGGTCCGTTCGTGGCGGTCAACTGCGGCGCCCTGCCCTCCGAACTGATCGAGGCCGAACTGTTCGGTGCCGAGGCCGGTGCCTACACCGGCGCCAACAAGGCGCGCGAAGGCAAGTTCGAGGCGGCCGACGGCGGCACGCTGTTCCTGGATGAGATCGGCAACCTGTCGCTGGGCGGGCAGATGAAGCTGCTGCGCGTGCTGGAGACAGGACGTTTCGAGCGCCTGGGCTCCAACCGCGAACGCCAGGTCAAGGTGCGCGTGGTCAGTGCAACCAATGCCGATCTGCCGGCGATGATCCGCGAAGGTACGTTCCGCGAAGACCTCTACTACCGGCTCAACACGGTGGAACTGACGCTGCCGCCGTTGGCCGAGCGTCCCGGCGACATCGTGCCGTTGGYCGAGTATTTCCTCAACATCGGCAAGCCGCTGTCCAGCACGGCTGCCACTGCGCTGCAGCGGCACCTGTGGCCGGGCAACGTGCGCGAGCTGCGCAACGTGATCCAGCGTGCCGAACTGCTGGCTACCGGCAACCGCATCGAAGTGGGCGATCTCAACCTGCCGCGTGCGCCGGCTGCGCCACGCCCTGCGCCAAGCGCCGGCAATGATCCCGACCGCGCACGCATCGAAGAAGTGCTGGCGCGCAACCATGGGGTCATCGCCCAGGCCGCCGCCGAGCTTGGGCTGAGCCGGCAGGCGCTGTACCGGCGCATGGACCGTCATGGCATTCCGCGCGAATGAAGCGACGCTCCTTCACCTTCCGCCTGTTCCTGCGCCTGCTGCCGGTGCTGGCGCTGGCTGCCGCGCTGCCGTGGCTGCTGGCCTACTGGATGGACCATGGCTGGGTGGTGACCACGGTCTCCACGATCATCCTGCTGTCATTGATGTGGTGGACGCTGCGCCGCGCCACCGCACCGGTGCGCTCGTTGATGCGGGCGCTGTCCGGGACCACCAGCAGCTACCGCGACGGTGAGTACAACTTCGGTATCTACTGGCCCGGCAATGACGAACTGGGTGACCTGGTGCAGGCGCACCGCGAACTGGGCGAAGTGCTGCGTGCACAGCGCCAAGGCCTGGTGCAGCGCGAACTGCTGCTGGACACCATGGTGCAGAACACACCGGTGGCGATGCTGCTGATCGCTGCGGGTGGCGATGGTATTTCCCGCGTGGTGTTCTCCAACCTGGCCGCACGCAAGCTGCTGCACAGCGGCTGGAAGCTGGAAGGCCAGCGCATGGAAGACGTGCTCGAGCAGCTGCCGGTGGAACTGCGCGATGCCATCGGCCGCGGCGGCGACAGCCTGTTTGCGGTGAAGTCGGAAAGCGAAGACGGCGTGGAAGGCGACGAGGACGACGAACAGGTCTATCACCTGTCGCGGCGCGCGTTCCAGCTCAACGGCCGCCCGCATGACCTGCTGTTGGTACGCCAGCTCACTGCCGAACTGCGCCGGCAGGAAGTACAGACCTGGAAGAAGGTGATCCGGGTGATCAGCCACGAACTCAACAACTCGCTGGCGCCGATCGCCTCACTGGCGCACTCCGGTGGCGAGCTGGTCAAGCGCGAACGCTTCGACCGGCTGCCGGAGATCTTCACCACCATCGAAGACCGCGCACGCCACCTGGAAGGCTTCATCCGCGGCTACGCGCGTTTCGCAAAGCTGCCGCAACCGCAGCTGCAGACCGTGCACTGGGCGCCATTCCTGTCCAGCCTGTGCCAGCAGATTCCGTTCACGATGGAGCGTGAACCCGACGAAGAACTGAGCAGCCGGATCGACATCGCCCAGTTCGGCCAGGCCCTGCTCAACCTGCTGAAGAACGCGCACGAGGCCTGCGCCGAAGCAGATCCGCCGAACGACGACGTGCAGGTGCAGCTGACCCGGCTGCCGCAGTGGTTGCGGCTGGATGTGCTGGACCGGGGCAAGGGCATGAACGAGCAGGTGCTGCAGAATGCGCTGATGCCGTTCTATTCGACCAAGCGCAACGGCACCGGGCTGGGGCTGGCCCTCACCCGCGAGATCGTCGAGGCGCACGGTGGTCGCGTGTCACTGCAGAACCGCACCGAGGGCGGGCTGTGTGTGTCGATCCTGTTGCCGGTGGGGTAGGTTTGTTCTTCCTTCTTCTGTTGATTGCTGAAGGTTGATCACGGTTCATGGGCGTCACTTTTCTTTTCGCGCGAAAAGAAAAGTAACCAAAAGAAACGCGCCGCCAGTCCGCGAGCCGTCGTGCTGCGCACGCCGGTACCCTGCGCTCCTCGGTCCGTCGAGGGACGGCGCGGGAACTCGCTGCGCTCAGACACCCGCGCCTCTTCGCCCTCGCCGGCCC
>NZ_JBFRFE010000527.1:0-3118 GCF_052114665.1 Stenotrophomonas sp. 2YAF22
GCTGCGTGACGCACTGCCGGCCTGGCAATTGATCGGTGCCGGTGTGCTGGTGGGCTTCGGTACGCGGCTGGGCAATGGCTGCACCAGCGGCCACGGTGTCTGTGGCCTCGCCCGTGGTTCACGACGATCCCTGATGGCGGTGCTGGTGTTCATGGCCTGCGCGATGCTCACCACGTTCCTGGTACGCCACGGCGGAGGCCTGGCATGAGCCGCAGCGTCTGGTTCGCAGGCGCGGCCGGTGGCCTGTTCGGTGCCGGCCTCGCGCTGGCCGGCATGACCGACCCGCGTCGCGTGCTCGGTTTCCTCGATGTGGCTGGCGACTTCGATCCCACGCTGGCCTGGGTGCTGGCGTCGGCGCTGCTGGTCAGTGCACTGGGTCAATTCTGGCTGCGGCGGCGGCAGCGGCCATGCTGCGCCGAGCGCTTTCAGCTGCCGACGACGCAGACTGTCGACGCGCGTTTGCTGTTGGGGGCTGCAGTGTTCGGCATCGGCTGGGGCTGGGTCGGCTATTGCCCCGGGCCAGCGCTGGCCGCATTGGCGGTGGGGGCGCGCGAAGCCCTGTGGTTCGTGCCAGCAATGGCCGCCGGTTTCTGGCTGCATGATCGCTGGTGGCGTTGAGGCTTCACGTTCATCTCACCGTTGCGGGGTTCAGATCACCCTTCCCGGGGAACGGAGCACGACATGGCACGGAAGAAATGGAAAGGCAGCGCATTGCTGGCGGCGGCGCTGGCGACGGCGGCAATGCCGGCGATGGCCTGCACGCGCGCGGTGTATCTGGGCGACAACGGTGATGTCATCACCGCCCGCTCGATGGACTGGAAAGTGGACGTGGCCACCAATCTCTACGTGTTGCCGCGTGGCATTGCGCGCACCGGAAAGGCGGGGCCGGGGTCGATCGCCTGGACTGCACGCTACGGCAGCGTGGTAGCCACCGGCTATGACATTTCCACCACCGATGGCATGAACGAGAAGGGCCTGGTCGCCAACCTGCTGTGGCTGGTGGAGTCGGAATATCCGGCCCAGCGCAGCGGCAAGCCCGGCTTGTCCATCTCGTTGTGGGCGCAGTACGTGCTGGATAATTTCGCGACGGTGGAAGAGGCGGTGACCGCCCTGCAGCGCGAGCCGTATTCGATCGTCACCGACAAGGTGCCTGGCGAGGACCGCCAGGCAACGCTGCACCTGTCGCTGTCCGATGCGACGGGTGACAGCGCGATCGTCGAATACATCGGCGGGCGCCAGGTGATCCACCACGATCGCCGCTACCAGGTGATGACCAATTCGCCGATCTTCGACCAGCAGTTGGCGTTGAACAGCTACTGGCAGCAGATCGGTGGCACCGTGATGCTGCCGGGCACCAACCGTTCGGCCGACCGCTTCGCGCGCGCGTCGTTCTACATCAACGCGATTCCGAAAGCGGAAGATCCGGTGGAGGCGCTGGCCAGTGTGTTCAGCGTGATTCGCAACGTATCGGTACCGTTCGGCATCACCACGCCGGGCGAGCCCAACATCTCGTCCACCCGCTGGCGCACGGTCGCCGACCACAAGCGGCGCCTGTACTTCTTCGAGTCGGCGCTGACCCCGAACACGTTCTGGGTCGATCTGACCAAGGTCGATTTCGGCGGCAAGGTGCTCAAGCTTGATCTGGGCCGCGACCAGCGCAATACGTTTGCCGGGGATGCGCTGCAGCACTTCGTGCCCAGCGCACCGTTTACCTTCCTCGGCGTGGAGGGTTAGCGCAACATTGCGGCCCGGCAGCGGCGCGCGCACACTGGGCGAATGGGCGCCATTTTCCATCTACGGCACTACGGTCAGGCCACCGGCCTGGATCGCCACGACTATGCGCAGTGGGTGCTGCCACTGCTGGGTGAGCTGCAGTTCGAGACGGAGGGCAGGGGCGGCCGTCTTGACCTTCTGCAGGGGGCATTCGTGGCTGCCGGCGAGGCGCACGACCAGATGGCCGATGGTCCCAACGGTTTCGTGATTGTCGACTGCGGGCCGAGTGTGCTCGATGACGCGACCCAGGAGTATCTGTRCCGGCAGCGCTGGCTGCATCTACCTGCGTCACTGCGGCAGCGGCTTGCCCGGGTGCAGGCAGGGCAGCCGGTGCCTGCGCTGTTGCCGGAACTGCTGCGGACCTTCGCGCCTGCCGGTAGTGGTGCCCGCCTGCAGGGCCTGTGCGCTGCGGTCGAGGCGATGCCGGGGCAGGCGTGGTCGGTGGCGCGCATGGCTGCCTTTGTCGGCATCAGTGAAAGCCGCCTGCATGCGGTGTTCCGGCGTGAGTTCGGGCTCAGCCCGCAGGCGTGGCTCAGTGCCAGTCGCCTGCGCTGGGCCAAGCACCAGTTGCGGGTCAGCCCGGCATCGATCAGCGATATCGCACTGGCCGCAGGGTATTCCGAGCAGAGTGCACTGACCCGTGCGCTGCGCCGCGAATGCGGGCAGACGCCGGCGGCATGGCGGCGAGCCACACCCAACGCTGCGCAAGCGAACCGGCAGTAGCCTCGGTCAAGACCGGCCGGCAAGGGGCCGCTTACACTGCGCGGCCCGTTCTTGCTGTGATCCTGCAATGCGCAACAACCCGATTGCCCTGGGCATCGCCAATGGCATCGCCGCCGGTGCGCTGTGGGGCGTGGTCTTCCTCGCGCCCGCCGTGTTGAGCACGTTCAATGCCCTGCAGCTTTCCGCCGGCCGCTATCTGGTCTATGGCCTGATCGCCGTGGTCCTGCTGCTGCCGCGCTGGAAGCGGCTGGCGCCGAAGCTCGGTCGCGCCGAGTGGATCGGCCTGTTGTGGCTGAGCCTGGCCGGCAACCTGGTGTACTTCCTGCTGTTGGCCACGGCGGTGCAGTGGGCCGGTGGCGCCGCTGCTTCGTTGATTGTCGGCCTGATTCCGGTCGTGGTCACCCTGGTGGGCGTGCGCGAGCAGGGTGCGGTGCCGTTGAAGCAGCTGCTGCCGGCGCTGGCGCTGTGCGTGCTCGGCGTAGCGATGGTCGGCTGGGAGGCGCTGATGTCCGAGCATCTGGGCACGCCTTGGCGGCAACGCCTGATCGGCCTGCTGTGCGCGTTCGGTGCGTTGTTCTCGTGGGCGCTGTATTCCATCGGCAACAGCCGCTGGCTGTCGCGG
>NZ_JBFRFE010000528.1:0-3115 GCF_052114665.1 Stenotrophomonas sp. 2YAF22
GCCAGGGTGACAACAGCGCCGGCCATCGCGCGATTTCCCGCGCGACTTCCTCATGCGGCGCGCTGCAGTCTGCCGATACGCGCAGTCCGGTGCGCGCGTCAGCCAGGTAGCGTTGGCGGCCAGGCTGCCATCGCCGTGCCTCGCGTTCGGGGAACGTCGGCGGTGCCGCACCGTCCAGCAGATAGGCCGACAGGCGTCGCTGGCAGAGTGCCGCTGGCAACCCTTCGGCCAGTTCTCCGGTTGGCCAGCAGATGTCTGCCTGGGTCACGCTGGCCGGCATCGGCGCGGCCGCCGCATCGCCGCGTTGGCGCGGCAGGCTGTCGACCACCTCGAACATCAACGGCAAGGCGGTGACCGCGCCGTACTGCCCCGGCAACGGCGTGCCATCCGGGCGCCCCACCCACACGCCCACGGTGTAGTGGCGGGTACTGCCGATCGCCCACGCATCGCGGTAGCCATAGCTGGTGCCAGTCTTCCAGGCCACGCGCGGCCGCCCGCCAACGTCGAACGTGCCAACGCCGTAACCCGGGCGCGGGTTCGATTCCAGCATCTCACGCACGATCCAGCTGGCACCGGGCGAAGCCAGCCGCCGCTCGATCATCGGTTCGTCATCGGTGTAGCGCACGCGGCCGGCAATGCCGTTGCGGTTGAGTGCAGCAAACGCACCGACCAGGTCTTCCAGCCGCGCGCCGGTGCCGCCGAGGATCAGCGACAGATTGGGTGAACTGCCCGGCGGGAAGCGCAACTGGATGCCGGCGTGCGACAGGCGCGCGGCGAAGCGTGCCGCACCTACCCGCTGCAGCAGGTCGACCGACGGCACGTTCAGCGACAGGCGCAGCGCACTGGCAGCACTGACCGGGCCGTTGAAGGCCATGTCGAAGTTGCCCGGCCGATAGCTGCCGAAGCTCTGCGGCGCATCCACCAGCAGGCTCTCGGAATGGATCAGGCCATCATCGAGTGCCATCGCATACAGGAACGGCTTGAGCGTGGAGCCCGGCGAGCGCCAGGCCTGCACCATGTCCACGTGGCCCAGCCGTTGCCGATCACCGAAAGACAGCGTGCCGACATACGCACGCGCCTGCAGGGTCTGGTTGTCGACCACCAGCAGTGCGGCTGACGTGCGCTCGGGCAGCGTGGAGAAATAGCTGGCCACGCGCTCTTCAAGGGTGCGCTGCAGGCCGATGTCGATGCTGCTCTGGATCCGCGCCTGCCCCGGATGCGCCGAGTGCAGGCGCTGGGCCAGCAGTGCGGCATGCAGCGGCGGGCGCAGCGAGCGTGCGACCACGTTCTCGACGCGCGCATCTTCCACTTCCTCCGGCGTCCATACGCCGAGCTCGGCCATGCGCGCCAGCACCTTGTCGCGCGCCTTCTGCGCGGCTTCGGGATGACGATCCGGGCGCAAACGGCTGGGTGCCTGTGGCAGCACCGCCAGCAGTGCGGCCTCGGCATGCGAAAGCTGCGCGGCCGGCTTACCCAGGTAGGCCCAGCTGGCCGCCTCCACGCCTTCGATGGTGCCACCGTAGGGCGCGCGCTCCAGATACAACGCGAGGATCTCGCGCTTGGACAGGTGCACCTCAAGTTGCACCGCACGCAGCATCTGCTTCAGCTTGCCCCAGGGCGTGCGCGTATGCGGATCGAGAATGCGCGCCACCTGCATGGTCAGGGTCGAGCCTCCGGAGATGATGCGGCCACCCCGCAGCAGCTGCCCACTGGCACGCAGGATCGCCAGCGGATTGATGCCCGGGTGCTGCCAGAACCAGCGATCCTCGTAGGTCAGCAGCGCCTGCAGGTACAGCGGCGACACGCTGTCGACCGACGCCGGATAGCGCCACACGCCCTCGGCATCGGCGAACGCCCGCATCGGGCTGCCGTCAGCGGCGACCACCAGCGTGCTGGTGTCGCGTTGCCGGGGCAACGGCGGCGGGAAGGCGAAATCCAGTATCAGCAGCAGCGCCAGCAACGCCGCCGTGCCCCAGCGCAGCCACGGCCACAGCGGTTGCAGCCGCTGCCGCAGGCGCGGCAGCCGCGTTTTCAGCGATCCCACCTTCATCCACGGCATCCAGTGGGACGGGCCGCGCCGTCGCGGCCCGTCCGCACGGTCACGGCTGTACCACCGTCAACGTGGTCGGGTTGCTGCGGCCGACGCCACGCAGCTGCGGCCGGTACATGTCCTCCACCAGCGACGGCGGCACCGTGTAGGTACCCGGAGTGACCGCACGCACCAGGTAGAACACGTTGGCCTTGCTGCCACGCGAGAGCTTCAGCGCCGCCACGTAGCGGTCATCGCGGAACTCCTCGTGCTTGGTATCGGCCGCTTCGCTGCGGTCGCTGATGGTGATGCCATCCACCACCACATCGGCCCACTGCTTGGCATCGCCCAGGTTGAGGTTCTCGATCTCCAGGCCCGCCGGCAGCAGGTCGGTCAGCAGCGCATCGGGCATCTCGCTGTCGGCGGTGATGGTGACGCGCACGATCAGCGCTTCGCCCTCCTTCAGCGGACGCGGCGACCACGGCTTGCCATCGGTGCCGAAGTAACTGCGCTCCACGCCGATCACGCTGTTGTCCGGCGCCGGTGCACTGCGCGGAATGCCGGCCACATCGATGCTGGCGAACATCGGCGGCTGTCCCTGCGGGGTGAAGCGCACGCCCGCGGCCAGCTGCGCTGCATCGAAGTTGCGGCCAAACAGCTTGCGCTCGCCGATGGCCTCGCTGTTGCCACCGATCACCAGCTCACCGGCCACCAGCGCCTTCTGGTTGGCGGCCAGCGCCTTGCCGAGACGGGCGATGGCCACCTGTTCCTGCGTGCTCAGCCACATCCAGCCACTGTTGCGGCGCGCATCCAGGCCACGGCCAAGATCAACCGCGCGTGCATCCCATGCCGGCTTGGCCAGCTTGTTTTCGTGGGTCAGCGCGATCATCAGCGCATCATCACGAACGGCACTGCCGTAGTCGCCGAAGTACGACGGGCGTTCGCTGCTGGACTTGGCAAAGCCCGCCGCGAGGGCCGCCTGGGCGCGCTTGGCATCGCCCTGCAGCGACAGCGCCACGCCCAGGTGCACCAGCGACAGGCCACCCACGGCTTTGCCGCGTTCGTTGTCGTACAGCGTGCGCAGGG
>NZ_JBFRFE010000529.1:0-3107 GCF_052114665.1 Stenotrophomonas sp. 2YAF22
GATCGTGCTGGCGTGGCTGGGCTATGCCTGGTACGCCAACATCGCCATCACCAAGGGCATCGAGCAGAAGGACATGGACTGGAATGGCGACGGCACGGTGACCCGCGACGAGATCATCCAGTCGTTCTACGCGGTGGCGGTCAACGACAGCCAGGACGGCAACCGCCATTGCCGTACCTTCGTGCGTCGATCCACGGGCGAGCAGATCCGGGTGGACTGCCGCACCGAGTTCAAGCCGGCGGAAGAAACGAAAAAGTGAAAAAAACGCCCGCGAAAGCGGGCGTTTTTTCTGGGACATCCATCCACGCATGGCGTGGATCTACTTTGCGTCCCAGTAGATCCACGCCATGCGTGGATGGCGCGCATCGTCGGTCAGTTCATCGCTTTGATGGTCAGGTCCAGCGCATCGCGGCCGCTCTCACGCTGCAGCATGCGCGCCGGCACCGGGAACTCCGGCACGATCCAGGCAATCAGCTCCTTGTTGCCGTCGACGCGCGAGACCTTGGTCGCCTCGTAGCTCTTGCCGCCAACGGTGACCGATTCCTTGCCCACCACGCGGTAGGTCATGTTCTTGATGCGGCCCTCGTCGACCATGCGATAGGTCAGCGGCTTGCCGGCAGCCAGGTCGCGGGCGATGGCCAGGTTGATCAGCAGCGCGTCCATGTCGCCGGCCTTCAGGGCGATCGGTCCGGCGCGGTCAGGCTTGATGTCGCCGGTCCAGGTGGCCTGGTTGCTGGTCCAGTTGTAGTTGGCCTGCACATTGCGCTTTTTCACCAGCAGCGCAGAGCGGTCCTGACTGCTGAGCGGACGCAGCTGCCCACGCACTTCCTCGAACACGGTGGTCTGGCTCAGGTCCGCCAGCTGGTTCTTGACCTGCAGGCTGTAACGCCACTTGTTGGTGCCTTCGCTGGCCAGGGTCATGCTGCCGTTGGCCTGCATGCCCATGTAGCTGGCGAGGTAGTCGGCCTTGAACGGCTGCAGGGCCATGGCCGGCAGGCTGGCCACCGACAGTGCGGCAGCGGCGATCCAGGTCAGGGGGCGGGTCAGGGTGTTCATGCTCAGACTCCTTGGTATTCGATCAGGCGCAGATCGACGCGATCTTCGCCGTCTTCACGTTGCAGGATGCGCACCGGGGTGGGGACACCGTTGGCGATCCAGAGAATGGTTTCATTGTTGCCGCCGTTGGTGCGATACACCCGCAGCGCGTTGTAGGACAGGTCGCCGACCTCGACGTTCTCGGTCTGCGGCGCGGCCTGGTAATCGTGCTGGCGCACCTTGCCCATGTCGACGTAGCGATAGTGCATAGCCGCGCCGGGACGCGCGTCGCGCATGATCGCCAGGTTGATCAGCAACGCGCTCTGGTCGCCGGCCTGCAGTGGAATCGGCTGGGCGCGCTTCTTTTCCACGTCGCCGCTCCACTGCGCGGTGCCGGCCTGCCAGTTGTAGGTGCCGACCGCCTTCTTGCCAAGGAACAGGCCCTTGCGCACCGTGCTCTGGCTGAGCGGCGCGTACACACCGCTGCGCTCTTCGAACACCGTGCTCTGCTCGATGTTCAGGCCGAGCACGCTGGCAAAGCCGCGGCGGCCGACCACCTGCATGTCCACCCGCCACTGGCTGCCGCCGGTGTGGGTCACCTGCATGGTCGCATCGCCTGCTTCCTTGCCCCTGTAGAACGCCTGATAGGTCGCGCTGAACGGCTGCAGCGGCGGCGGCTCCCAAGCCAGGGCGGGCAGCACCGGCGGTGCCACCTCGGCAGGTGCCGGCGCAGCAGGCGCTGTTGCCTGCCCCCAGCCCGCACAGGCGAGGACGGCAAGCGGCAGCAGCAGAGTTGTACGCAGCAGGGACGTGGTCTTCATGGCCGACAGGAACCGCAGGAGGGGAGCAGGATGCCAGCCCCGCAGTCAGCGGGGCGTGTGCACGGGCGTTACCGGTTCAGGTTTCCGGCGGAATCTAGAGCCAAGGGGCTAAACAGGGGGTGACCGTCGAACGTCGGCTGGCCTTCCCGTTCAGCCAGACGCCCCTCACAGAGCAGCTTCAGGGTGGCGATCAGCAGGGGATGCTCTACCGCAAGCACGCGTTCGGCCAGGGTCTGCGCATCGTCGCCGGCAAGCACCGGAACCCGGGCCTGCGCCAGCACCGCGCCGGCATCCAGTTCCGGCACCACCAGGTGCACGCTGGCGCCGTGCTCGCTATCGCCGGCCTCAAGCGCCCGTGCATGGGTGTGCAGGCCCTTGTGCAGCGGCAGCAGCGAGGGGTGGATGTTGACCAGGCGGCCATTGAACCGCTGCACGAAATCGGCGCCGAGGATGCGCATGTAGCCCGCGCAGACGATCCAGTCCGGCGTGGATGCTGCCAGCGCATCACCCAGTGCCTGCTCGTAGGCGGCGCGGTTGCTGAATTCCTTCGGCGCATGCCCCCAGCGCCGATCCGTTGCCACCCGCTCCAGGGCGGTCGCATCGGGACGATCGGAGAACACGCCGACAATCTCGGCCTGCAGTCGCCCTGCCGCGATGGCGTCGACAATGGCCTGCAGGTTGCTGCCGCGCCCGGATGCCAGCACGGCGATTCGGCAGATGCTCATCGCACCACGCTCCGGCGTACCAGCGGCCACAGCAGCAGGCTGCCCAGGGTCGCCAGCAGCATGTCCGCATGCGCGTCCCACATGTCGCCCTGCTGGCCGTTGTAGGCTTCGGCCGCTTCCGGCGACAGGGCAAGGGCGATGCCCCATTCCAGCCACTCATACACCAGGCTGGAGCACATCACCGCCATCAGTGACAGGGTGAATGCCTGGCCGATGCGCAGCGCAGGCCAGGAATGTCGCGCCAGCTGCAGCAACGCCGGGGTGAAGCAGACGCCATAGAGGAAGTGGATCAGGCGATCGAAGTGGTTGCGCTGCCAGCCAAAGGCCGCATCCGGCGACCATCCCAGCAGCGCCTGCAACCACGCGTCATACGGCACGTTGGAATACAGCCAGCGCGCGGCCACGCAGTGGATGGCGATGAAGCCGCAGATGGCGATGAACGCACCGTTGCCCAGCTGCCAGCGCCGGTCCACCCACCACAGGRCCAGCAGGCCGATCACCGTCAGCGAACTGTGCAGGGTCTGCT
>NZ_JBFRFE010000530.1:0-3099 GCF_052114665.1 Stenotrophomonas sp. 2YAF22
GACCTTATCGCACCCCTGCGCAGCTTCGCCAAGGTGGCCGAGGTGGGCTCGTTCGCCGCAGCTGCCGACGCACTGGATCTGTCGCCGCAACTGGTCGGCAAGCATGTGCAGACGCTGGAACAGCATCTGGGCGTGCGACTGCTCAACCGCACCACGCGCAAGCAGAGCCTGACCGACTTCGGGCAGGCGTACCTGGCCCGCGCGCGGGTCATCCTGGAGGAAGTGGAGAGTGCCGAGCAGTTGGCCGAGATCGCGCGCGGGCGACCGATGGGCCGGCTGCGGATCAGTGCGCCGGTCACCTTCGGCGTGCATGCGTTGGGGCCGGCGGTGGTGGCCTACATGCAGCAGTATCCCGACGTGCAGGTGGATCTGAACCTGTCCAACAGCCTGGTCAACGTGGTTGAAGACGGCTACGACCTGGTGTTCCGCACCGGTGATCTTGCCGACAGCGGCTTGGTCGCGCGGCGGCTGGGACCGTACCCGCTGGCGCTGTGCGCTGCCCCCAGCTATCTGGCTGCACGGCCACCGATCGTCCGCCCGCAGGACCTGAGCCGGCATGAATGCCTGGGTTTCGCCCACTCGGCGATCCGTACGCGGTGGAGCTTCCATGACCCACAGGGCGGCGTCTTGACCGTGCCGGTCTCCAGTCGCTTCATGGTCAACCAGGCCGAGCCGCTGCTGACCGCCGCGGTCGGTGGGCTGGGACTGATCCTGCAGCCGTTCGAGATGATGTCTGCCGCTCTGGCCAGCGGCGAACTGGTGGAAGTACTGCCTCGATTCGTGCCCGTATCCACGTCGATCAATCTGCTTTATCCCCGCCATCGCCAGGTGACGCCGAAGCTGCGCAGCTTTCTGGATTTCTGCGTGGCGCGCTTCACCGAAAAGAGCATGGCGCGTGAGCGCTGATCGAAGCGTGCGCAGTGGGTGGTGGCGTCGTTCGATTACGATGGCATTTCGTCACGCCCACGAAGGATCTGCCATCGCCCTGCTGCATCCCCCTGCGTCCTGTTTCGTCCGCCTCCGCTGCGGCGTCGGGGTGCTGCTGCTGATCGGCAGCGCCGTCACTGCCAGCGCGCAGACGCCTGCCGGTGCGCTTGCAGAATGGGAACTGCACGGCCGTGTCGAAGGCCTGGCCCGGCCCGACACCGTCTGCCAGGATTTCCTGCAGGCGATGGGACGAAAACCAGCCGAGCTGGAATACGTAGGCTGCACGCAGGACGACGATTCCTACATCCAGCCGATGGAAGCGCGGTATCGCGTCAGCGGCGCCTCGGCGGCGAAGATCGAAGCCTATCTGCAGCAGACCTTCGGTATGCCGCCACTGAAGTACGTCTGCTGTGGCTGGAGCAACGGCGCGCCTTACGTCTGGCGCGAGCAGCCGGGCAGCGTGAAGTACCAGATCGGCATGGGCGTGGAATCGCTGCATCATCCGCGCACGCAGTGGAGCGCGATTCCCTACTTCATGGTGACCGTTGCGGTGAACCGGAAAGGCCCCTGATGGCGTACGCTTGAAACCAACCACTGGCGTACAAGGAATGACAACCATGCCTCCCATGCTGCTCCGCGCTGCCGCCCTCGCGCTCACCCTGGCGATGAGTCCGATGGCCATCGCCGCGTCTCCCGAGCCGCTGCAGCTGCAGCAGGCCGAAGCGCTGACATACTGGAAGCCGGTGGAAGGCACCTTCCGCCCACGACTGAATGCCGATCCCGGGCGTGTGCAGTTTGCAGAGGAAGTGACCGTGGCCTATTCGGTCAACAAGCGCGGCCGCACGTATGACGTAAAGGTGGTGGATGCCAAGCCGTCGACGGCCTTCAGCGGCTGGGCGTTGAACGCGGTCAAGGCGATGCGCTTCACTGCAACGGACAGCAACACCGAGCGCATGCCGATCCGCAGCGAAATGACCGCACGCTGGGGCGGCGGCAAGTAGCGCGCTAGGTCGGAACACGCACCATCTTCGACATCAGGTGTTCGACCACGCCCGCCGGGTCCGCCGTGCGGCCCACATGTGTGCTGGACATCTGCACCACCGAGCTGCGCTTGGCGGTCAGGAAATGGAATCGCGCGCGCGCGGGCAGCTGCGCAATCGGGCCGGCGCCCGCATCGCCCCGGCAGATCGCCACGATGGCATCCAGCCACGGCTGCAGCGCTTCAATATCCAGCGCCGGCGCGAAGGCCTGCAGCCGCGCAGCGTCGATCTCGATCGCCGCTTCCAGGTGACGTGCGCCCGGGCAGGACACGATCACGCCGACGTTGATGAACTCCTCGCGTTCCACCCGTGGTACCACGCGGATGACGGCATAGTCATACGTGTGCAGCGTGGGCACGGATGGCCTCCTGCACGAACACCGCACGCACCTTCAGGCGATGCTTCAGGTAGTTGATGTAGCCCTGCCGGTAAGCCTGGGGGCTGTCGAAGGCCGGCTCATCGACCAGCCAACTGTCCGGCACCAGGCCGACGATGCGCTCGATTTCCGCATCAGGCAGGCGCGCAGCCAGCTCGGCATCCACCTCGGCGATGCGGCTGGCGAACGACAGCAGCACGTGGTCACGGATCAGTACGAAGGGCTTCTCGCAGGCGTCGCCAGCATTGGCCCAGTCGTGATGGAAGTACATCGCCGCACCGTGGTCGATCAGATACAGCTTGCGATGCCAGACCATCAGGTTCGGATTGCGCGTGGTGCGGTCGACGTTGCTGGTGAGTGCATCAAACCAGACGATGCGCGAGGCCAGGTCGGCGTCCACCGGCATCGCCGCCGGATCGTAGTTGATCGCGCCGGGCAGGTAATCCAGGCTCAGGTTCAGGCCTTCGCTGGCGCGGATCAGGTCCTGGATCTCCGGGTCCGGCTCGGTGCGGGCGAACTCGCTGTCCAGCTCCACGAACAGGATCTCCGGAATCGGCAGGCCCATCGCGCGTGCAATCTCGCCCGCGATCAACTCGGCAATCAGCGCCTTGGGCCCCTGTCCAGCACCACGAAACTTGAGCACCGCCATACCGTCGTCGTCGGTCTCGACCACGGCGGGCAGTGAGCCACCTTCCCGCAAGGGGGTGATGTAGCGGAGGGCATGGACGGTACGCATGGGCGCATTCTAGCGTGGCC
>NZ_JBFRFE010000531.1:0-3098 GCF_052114665.1 Stenotrophomonas sp. 2YAF22
GCGCAGGGGCGTAAGCGCCATGGATGGCGCGCCCGAGCCTACAGGGACGTATTCACGGCGTCCCCTGCGTAGCCCACCCGCCCGGCCAACCCACGGCTTCTGCTTTCAGCGACCCACCACCCGCCACGAGGGGCTCAGCCGTTGGCCTTCGCCTTGGCATCCCGCGCCGCCTGCTGCTCGACCAGCGTCAGCGCCACGTTGTCACGCAGGTACGCCGGCTCGACCTTCTCCGGCGCAATGCCTTCGCCGCGCGCGAACGCCGGTACCGCCAGTGCCAGCACATCCGCTGCACGCGGCAGCGCCGTCGCATCGAAGCGGCGCAGGCCAGCCCCCAGTTGCGCGACCAGCGCGCCCTCGGCCGCGGCAAACCCGGTGCCGACGCCGTAGACGGACGCGGCTTCCGGCAACGACACCGCCGCCGGCACGCACACGCGCTCGGCATCCCGCGCCACCGGCAGTCCATCCACGCGCTCGAAGCGCGCCACGTACAACTCGCCCATCCGCGCATCGATCGCCGACAGGATCTGGTTCTCTTCCACCGGCGCGCGCAGCGCCAGCACCTGCAGCGTCGACACCGGCAACAACGGCCGATCCAGCGCCAGCGCGATGCCCTGCGCCAACGCGATCGCCAAGCGCACACCGGTGAACGCACCGGGACCACGGCTGAGCGCGATGCCGTCCAGCTGGCGGCGGCTGATGCCGGCCTCGGCCAGCAGCTCCTCCGCCCACGGCAGGCTCAGTTCGGCATGCCGGCGGGGGGCGATCTCGAAGCGTTCCAGTACCTGCCCATCCACATGCAGGGCTACGGAACAGGCTTCGGTGGCGGTTTCAAAGGCGAGCAGTTTCATCGGATCGGGTCAGAACAGGGGGAACGTGGCGCCGGGAGCCGGCTCCGGCCCCGCCACGGCGGCGGTCGGGGCAGCAGCATCTGCCACGGGCGCCCATTGTGGCGCAAAGAAGGCCTGCACATCGGCCAGGGCCCGGGTTCGCCGGAACGGCGGCAGCGACTGCAGGAAGACCTTGCCATAACCCCGGTTGAGCAGGCGCGGGTCGCACAGCACCAGCACGCCACGGTCGGTCTCGCTGCGGATCAGGCGGCCAACGCCCTGCTTCAGGGCAATCACCGCCTGCGGCAACTGCTCGTCGCGGAAGGGATTGCCGCCCTGGGTGCGTATGGCATCCAGCCGCGCTTCGTACACCGGATCATCGAGCGTGGCGAAGGGCAGCTTGTCGATCACCACCACGCTCAATGCCTCGCCGACCACATCCACGCCCTCGCGGAAGCTGGCCGAGCCCAGCAGCACGCCATTGCCGGATTCGCGGAAACGCTGCAGCAGGGTCGCGCGCGGCGCTTCGCCCTGCACGAACAGCGGCCAGGGCCCATCACGCAGCGCCTCGGCCGCCTCGCGCAGCGCACGATGCGAAGCAAACAACAGGAACGCCCTGCCCTGCGACGCCTGCAGCACCGGACGCAGCACCTGGATCAGCGTGGTTCCGAAACCGCGCGCAGCCGGATCCGGCAGGCCTTCAGGCAGGTAGCACAGTGCCTGCTCGGGCCAGTTGAACGGACTGGGCTGTACCAGCGTCTGTGGATCATCCAGGCCCAGGCGCGTGGCGATGTGCTCGAAGCCGCCGCCAACGGTCAGCGTGGCGGAGGTGAAAATCCACGCTGCATGGCTGCGCTCGCGATGTTCGCGCAGCGGCGCGGACACATCCATCGGCGTGCGCTGGCAGCGGAAACCGCGCGCGGTCAGTTCATACCAGAGCACGTCACCAGCGGCGGCGGTCGCTTCTGCAGGATCGGCATCGAAGTCGAGCGCGGGTTCTTCATCCCCCAGCCAACGGCCCAGCCGCGAAATCGCCTCACGTGCGCGCGCATGGCAGGCATCCAGGCCAGCAGCGGCTTCGCGCAGCGGTTGCAATGCCTGCTCCAGCACCACCAGGCTGGACATCACCGCATCGAAACCCTCGCGTACCTGCGGCATCGCCAATGCCCGCCACTGCGTGCCGCGCGCGGGC
Source organism: Stenotrophomonas sp. 2YAF22 (assembly GCF_052114665.1). Taxonomy (NCBI): domain Bacteria; kingdom Pseudomonadati; phylum Pseudomonadota; class Gammaproteobacteria; order Lysobacterales; family Lysobacteraceae; genus Stenotrophomonas; species Stenotrophomonas sp. 2YAF22. The sequence goes on from NZ_JBFRFE010000531.1 coordinate 2,020, forward strand.
AGCCCCTCCATCGCAGCTCGCAGCGCAGACAACGCCTGCTGCAGATGATCGACCGGTTCCTGCAGTGCCGACTGTGCGCCACCCACGCCGCGCGCTTCAACCAGGCAGTCACGGCCCAGTTCCTGCCAGGGGCGCATGCCGAAGCCCTCGCCGAAGAACTGCGCGGCCAGTTCGGGCAACTGATGGGCCTCGTCGATGACGAAGGCCTGCGCACCGGGCAGCAGTTCGCCGAAGCCCTCCTGCTTCAGCGCAAGATCGGCCAGCAGCAGGTGGTGATTGACCACGACCAGGTCGGCGGCCTGGGCACGCTGGCGGGCCCGCACGACGAAGCAGTCCTCCCAGAACGGACACTCGTTGCCCAGGCAGTTGTCGACGGTGGAAGTGACCATCGGCAGCAGCGGCGAGTCGTCGGCCAGGCCATCAAGTTCGGCGATATCGCCCGAATCCGAGCGACCGGACCACGCCAGGATGCGCTGGAACTGTGCCGCCTGTTCGGGGCTGGAAAAGCGCGGTTCACCGCGTGCCTGCTGCAGGCGATAGCGGCACAGGTAGTTGCTGCGTCCCTTCAGCAACGCGCTGCGCAGGCCGACGCCCAGCGCTTGGCGCACGCGTGGCAGGTCACGGTGGTAGAGCTGGTCCTGCAGCGCGCGCGTGCCGGTGGAAATGATGGTGCGCATTCCGGACAGCAGCACCGGCACCAGATAGGCAAAGGTCTTGCCGGTGCCGGTACCGGCTTCGGCGAGCAGCAGGTCGCGCTGCTGCATCGACGCGGCAATGGCCTCGGTCAGGCGCAGCTGCGCAGGACGCGGAACGAACGCGTCCAGATGGGAGGCGAGCGCGCCGCCTTCGCTGAGGGCTTCGCGGCTGGCATGGACAAGGTCGGACATCAGGTGGAAAGGATACCCGGCCGGGCGCTGCCCGGCACCCGTTTCAGGCCAGAACACAAGCAAAAGCAACGGCAACAGCGTTTGTTCATGGCTCTGGGTTGTACTGAGGGCTGGCGGGGGGCTGTGGGTTTGCGGGGACGCCGTAAACCCATCCCTGGGGGTTTGGCCGCGGCATCCATGCCGCGGACACGG
>NZ_JBFRFE010000532.1:0-3098 GCF_052114665.1 Stenotrophomonas sp. 2YAF22
CTGCTTGATCAGCAGGGGATAGGCATGAGCCTCGGCGGTGGGCGCGTCTGTAGCGGTGGCGAATGACATGTGGGGACTTCCTGGTGGGCGGCGTGTCAGCGGCTGGGGATGGCCTGGATTGCGGGAATGGACAGCTGCTCGCGCAGCAAGGGCGCTTCCGCGCGTGGCGCTGGCTGGATGAGCGCATCCTTCGGCAGTGCCTGCGTTGGATCCTCAAGGTGACCCCACACCTGGTCCAGCGCCGCGAACATGTAGGGCAGCAGCGGCACGTAGCGCTTGCGGTAATCCGGGAAGCCCAGCAGCGAGTCGAAGTGCTGTGCGTGGTTCACCCGCCAATAGGCGATCTGCGCCCCCGCCTTGCGCGCAAATGGCACGTACCGATCGCTGGTCATGCTGATCGGCACCAGCCCGTCGTCGATGCCATGGATCACCACGATCGGCAGGCTGCGATGCGGAGCCTCGGCGGTGGCCGCGGCGATGCCGGCGCGCACACGCCGTGCATCGGCGCTATCGCCATTGCCGAGTGCACGCAGGCAGTTCAGACCGCGCAGGGGATCAGCTTCCGCGCCGGCGGCATTGCCATCCACCAGCACCACGCCACTGCCTGGCGGAATGCCACTGCCCTCGCTCCACCAGGTTGCACGCATTTCGGCTGCGGCCGCGCCGGGCCTGCCATCTGCCCCGGCGGCCGAGAAACTGTACGCACAGGGATGCTCGCCAGCACCGTAGCGGCCATAGGCTGACGAATAGGTGACCGCGATGGCGCGCCACAGATCGAACCCGGTCGAGAACGCGCCGGCGCGAAGTGCATCGGCACTCAAGCCAGCGTCGAGCAGCAGCTGCCGTGCCGACCGAGCCTGTGCCGCGGTGTCATCACCTTGCACCAACCCGGCGGACTTCAGCGTGGCGCATCGCTGGGTCCACGCCGGCACAGCCTGCGCTCGCATCGGCGGTTGCGGCAGATCATCGTCTGCCAGCAGCGCGCAGGGCATCAGCAACGCGGCCTGGGTGACGAAATCGTACAGCGGCGGTGCGCCTGCCACCGAGACATTGGGTTCTCCGGCCACCATCGCATCGAACCAGTCGCCTTCGATCTCCGCCGCACGCAGCACGGCGCCACCGCCATTGGATACGCCCACACCCAGGATGCGCGTGTTGGCTGCCGTGAATGGCGTCGATTCCGGGTAGGCGCGGTCCAGGGCCTGCAGGCCGAACTGCAGCGCCTGCAGCAGATGCCCGCCCCAGTCTGCTTCCGGGTTGTCACCCGAATGGGCATGTTTGAAGGCGATTCCCTGGGTGGCTGCCGTACCCGCAGGGACAAAGGCCAGCGCACCTTGGCTAGCGGGCGTGCCATCGTCCTGGAAGCCCGTCTTGGCGTCCAGATCGTAGTAGTCACTGCCTGCGCCCTTGTCGGTATAGGCGACGGCGCAGCCATGGGCCAGGCCCCAGCCGCCGGCAACCGCAATCGCGCCATAGATGCCACGCGAGCCGGAAGACGCAGCGACGAGCAGGCAGCGCCGCGAGGCATCGAAGTTGTCAGGCACCTGCACCAGAACGCGATGGGGCTGGCGTGCGCCAGGAATGCGCGCATAGGCCGAGAACTCGCGGCCGGGTACCGCCTGCAGGCTGCCGTAGACATCGCCAAAGCCACCGCCGGGGGTCAGGTCGGCGATACCACGCCAGCTGCTCCAGATCGCACGGCGCCGTGCCTCTTCGGCCGTGGGCTGGCCCGGGTTGCTGAAGGCTGGCGCGGCTGCCGAGCGCAGGGCGTCGATATCCAGTCCCGCCGTCAGCAGTTCATCGTTGCCGCGATGCACGGTTTGCCGCCACTGCTCGAACACCGGAACAGCAGTGATAGGGCGGGGCGCGGCAGCCTGGGCGGCGGAAATGCTGCCCACAAGAAGCGGCAGCGTGGCGCACAGCAGCGTAACGGGGCGATGGATGTTCATTGCTCCACCCTAGCAATCCGGGCGGCACACGCCAGCGTACCTTGGTACCCGTGCCCAAGCGCGGACGATTTGCTAACCTCGGCTGGACATGCCGACCCTGCTCATCGCCGACGACCACCCCTTGTTCCGCGCGGCGCTGCATCGCGCGGCCGAGGAGGCGGTGGCGGACCTGCAGATCAGCGAGGCCGATTCGCTGCACAGCGTGCTTGAAGCGATCGAGAGCCAGCAGATCGACCTGATGCTGCTGGACCTGCATATGCCGGGCAACCACGGTCTTGCCGGGCTGGCGACCATACGTGCACTGCAACCGGGGCTGGCGATCATCATCGTCTCGGCCAATGAAGAGCCGCACGTGATCCGCCGCGCCATCGATCTGGGCGCGGCCGGCTATCTGCCCAAGAGTTCAGGGCTGACCGATCTGCAGTCCGCGCTGCAGTCCGTGCTGGAAGGTGAGCGCTGGATTCCGGCGCTGCTGCGCGAGCCAGTGGCGCGGGTGGCCCCCTTCAACAAGGACGCCGATCTTGCCGCGCGCTTGTCCAGCCTGTCCGCGCATCAGTACAAGGTGCTGAGCCTGGTGGCCGAAGGGCTGCTCAACAAGCAGATCGCTGACCGGCTGGGCGTGCAGTTGCGCACGGTCAAGGCGCACATGACCCGCATCATGGGCCGGCTGGGCGTGCGTAATCGTGCGCAGGCCATCCGTGTGCTGCACGAGATGGGGTTGACCGATCCCTCGCGGCAGATCGAAGAGACGCACGACGCCTGACTCTTGGTCAGGCCTTTGCCGTAGCGGCCGTTGCCAGCAGATGGTTGATCGCCCAGCGCAGGGCCAGCGGCTTGAACGGCTTGTTCAGCAGCGACAGGCCCACGCTGCGCACCGCCTCGCGGGTGTCGTTGCCGGTGTCGGCGCTGAGAATCACCGTCGGCCGCGTTCCGTGGACGGCGACAAGGCGCTTCCACAGTGCGACGCCCGTATCGCCATCATCAAGGTGGTAGTCGAACAGCCACAGTGCCGCCTCCGGTGCGGAAGCGCCCAGCGCATTGACGTCGCGCGCCGCGATGACATCGCAGCCCCAGGCAAGCAACATCTGTCGCATCGCCTCCAGCGCGTCCGGATCGTTGTCGACCACCAGCACGCGGATGCCCTTGATG
>NZ_JBFRFE010000533.1:0-3092 GCF_052114665.1 Stenotrophomonas sp. 2YAF22
GCGCAACTGCAGGGCCTGCAGCTGCGCGCGGCCTGACGCATCGATCACCCGCGCCTACGCAGTCCTTCCGGAAGCTTCGGCACCTCGCCATGGGGCAGCGCGCGGAAGGGCGCCAGCAGTTGTGCGGAATACGCCTGCGGATAGTCCGGCTGGCTGCCGATGCCCAGATCACGCTGCCGCAACCGATAGCCCGGTGCATCAAACGCGGTCCCCAGCAGGTGGTCCCACACGGTGAAAAACAAACCGAAATTGACATCACCTGCGGTGCCATAGCGGATGTGGTGGAAGCGGTGCAGCGGTGCCCATGCCATCACCCGGCCCAACACTGCCGGGCGCATGTCCACGTTGGAGTGCTGCAGCAGCAGCTGGATCGCGATGGCAAACGCCAGCACCGCGGCCACCGGCATCGGCATGCCCAACAGCAGCAGCGGCAGTACGCCGCCCACCGCTTCGGCGGCCTGGTGCAGTGGGTGTTTCATCAAACCATTGAAGCCATACATGCGGGTCACGCTGTGATGCACCGCATGCAACCGCCACAACCAGCCGATGCGATGGCTGGCGTAATGCACCAGGGTGATGCCAAGGTCAGCCGCGATGATCGCCACCAGCACCTGCAGCGCGAATGGCCACTGCGTCGGCCATACGTGCCAGGGCACGATTGCCGCCAGCAGCGGCACCGTGGCGATCGACAGCAGGTTCAGGCTTTCATTGACCAGCGCATGCAGGACATCGCGCAGGCGGTCACCCTGGTCATGGTTGAACGCCGGATCGTATGGCCATATCCGCTCGGCAGCGAACGACACCGCGATGGCGACAGCCAGCAAGGCAAGCAGCCACAATGGGTCACCGTGATGGTAACCGACCCATACGATGGCGGCAGTGACAAGACCCAGCAGGAACAACGGGGCATACAGGCGGAGCATCCAGTGCTTCATGGGCAACCCGGGAAGTGAGAGGCCTGCATGTTGGCGGGGCGTACAGACTGTCGACTTGAACAAACGGCGCAACACCCCGCGTCGTCCATCCACGCATGGCGTGGATCTACAATGACGACCTCATCGCGGCCGGGACCGGCATGGACTCCTTCACCTTGATGCGCGCCTTCCGCCGCATCGTCGAACGCGGCAGCCTGGCCCGCGCCGCCGAAGACCTGGGCCTGTCGCCAGCCGGGCTGAGCAAGCAGCTGCGCACGCTGGAAACGCACCTGGGCGTAGTACTGCTGCAGCGGACCACCCGCCGCATGAGCCTGACCGAGACCGGCCATGCCTATTACCGCGAATGCAGCCGCCTGCTCGATGAGCTGGACGCACTGGAGCGCGGCATYGCCCAGCAGCGCGGCGAAGTAAGCGGACGTCTGCGCGTCAATGCACCGCAGTCATTCGCGCTGAGCACGCTGTCGCCATTGCTGCCACGCTTCCTGCAGCAGCATCCGCAGCTTGCACTGGACCTGGTGATGGAAGACCGTCTGCTTGATGCGGTTGGCGAAGGGTTCGATGTATCCCTGCGCATCCGCGCCGAACTGGAAGATTCGCGGCTGGTCGCACGCCGCCTGGCTTCGCTGCAGCAGGTGCTGTGCGCGGCACCATCCTATCTGCAGCAGCATCCGGCACCGCAGGTGGTGGAAGAACTGCAGGCGCACAGCGTGCTTGGCTACAGCCTGTCCGATTCACCCGGCAGCTGGCCGCTGCTCGGCCCCGATGGCCAGGTCACGGTGACCCTGCCGACACGGGTCACCGCCAACAACAGTCTGCTGCTGCGTGACCTGCTGGTCGCCGGCCTCGGTATCGGTGCGCTGCCCTCGTTCCTGGCCGCACCGGCACTGGCCAGCGGCGAACTGCAGCAGGTGCTGCCCGACCATCGCTATCCGCCGCGGTTCGTCTACGCGGTCTACCCCACCGCGCGCCACCTGCAAGCGAAGGTACGCGCCTTCATCGATTTCCTGCACGCCGAACTGCCCGCCTGCGCCGGGTTGGATTCGTAACCGCCAGCGAAAACTGAGCTGCCCGCCGCGTGCTGTTTCGGCCCGGCGCCACTGCCTACTCTGCCGCCTCCCCTCTCACGGACGGCAGGCCGATGATCGCCTCTCCTTCGCTGACCACCACTGCACCGGTGGTCGATTTCTTTCATGACGTGGTCTGCGGCTGGTGCTTCGTGCTGGCCCCGCGTCTGCAGCAGGTCTCGGTCGAACTTGGCATCCAGGTCCGCCACCGCAGCTTCGTGCTGCAGGACTCGCGCGAACAGATGATCGAGGTATTCGGCTCGATGCCGCGTGCCAAGGCCATCATCCTGCGCCACTGGGCCGACTGCGCCGCGCATGACGACAGCGCGCGCATCGACATCGAAGGCATGCGTGCCCAGGACTTCGAGTATCCCTCCGGCTGGCTCGGTGCGCTGGCCTGCCAAGCCGCCAGCATGCTCGGCGGCAATGCCGCACACGGCGCGATGTTCGATGCCGTGCAGTGGGCGCACCTGCACCAGCACCGCAACGTCGGTGACGTCGAGGTGCTGCTGGACATCGCCGAACAGCTGGGGCATCGACGTGGCGTCTTCGCCGACCGGATGCACAGCGATGAGGTGCGCCAGCGCGTGCAGGCCGACCGCGCTGAAGCTGCCGCGCTCGGCATCCGCTCCATTCCCACCGTCATCACCGGCAACGGCCTGCGCCTGCAGACCCTGCCGCTGCCGCAACTGCGCCAGGCCCTGGCGCCGCTGGTCGCGGCCTGAGCCGCACCGTTCCCCCACCCTCAAGGAGATTCCCATGACCCCACGTACCCTGGGCACCGCACTGGCCCTGCTGCTGGCCGGCGCCGCGGCTTCCACCACCGTGTCCGCGCACGAACGCGCTCCCTCCGGCCAGCAGGTCGGGACCAGCCCCTGGGGGCCGAAGGACGAGATCGGCCGCCTCAACCTGATCACCGAGGCCTCGCGCGCGGCGATCCTGTCGCGGGTCAGCGGCGGCAAGGCCTATGACCTGGCTACCGAGTACTACGTTGGCATGCCCAGCTGGCAGGACGCCGGCGACCCGCACTACCAGTTCTGGATGACCCACACCCCGCGCGGCACGGTGATGGACGACCCGATGGGCGTAGGCG
>NZ_JBFRFE010000534.1:0-3090 GCF_052114665.1 Stenotrophomonas sp. 2YAF22
GGATCTCGGATGGCAGGTGATCGTGGTCGTGACCCATGGCAACAGCTCCTTAGCGATGGGAGTCAGGCTACGCCGGCGGGTGTCGGGAAACTATCACGGTGTTTATAACATTGCAGGCATGCACGGCTGGCGCGAAGCGGGAGGGTGCCGGCCGACGGCCGGCACCACCGCCTGATGATCAGAAGCCGAAACGCAGGCTGGCCCAGTACGCGCGGCCGGGCTCGTTGTAGGTCGCCGCACCGGCGTCACTGCTGTTGGCCTCGCGGAACAGGCGCTTGTCGGCCAGGTTGTTGACGCCGAAGCCCACGCTGACCGTGTCGGTCACCTTGTAGCGCGCGCTCACGCCCCAGACGTTGTACGCGCCGCGGGTCTGCAGCACGGTGGACGCATCGCAGTTGGCGGTGCAGCGCGGATCGTTGTTGATGTTGGCCGTGGCCGGTTCCTGCTTGCCGTAGAAGGTGCCGGTCAGCAGCAGCGACAGCTGCTCGTTGGCCTGCCAGTCCAGCATGGTGTTGACGGTGTACTTGGGAATCACCGACAGCGGCTGGCCGGTGCTCTTGTTTTCGTTCTCCACCATGTAGGTGAAGTTGTTGCTCCACTTCAGGCGGTCGCCCTGCTCGCCCAGCAGCGGGATCACCAGGTTGCCCTCGAGCCCCTGCACGATGGCCTTGGGTGCGTTCTCCCAGCGGAAGATGCGGCCCTTGCGGTCGGCCGTCAGGCCGATCTGGGTGTAACCGGCCTGGATCTTGTCCTTGTAGTCATTGTGGAAATAGGTCAACGAGGCCTGCCAACCGCTCTGCGGTGCCCACTCCACGCCCAGTTCCTTGTTCAGGCTGGTCTCTGCCTTGAGATCCGCATTGCCCTGCATGTAGCAGCCGGCGCCCAGGCTCGGCAACGCGTTCGGGCAGCCGTTGCCACGGGTGTAATACAGATAGTCCGGGTTGGACTGGTACAGGTTCGGCGCCTTGAAGGCGCGTGCGATGCCGCCCTTGACCACCCAGTCACTGTCGAGCCGGAACTGCGCGTTGAGGCTCGGACTGGTGTTGTTGCCGAACTGGCTGTGATGGTCGAAACGCAGGCCCGGGGTCACGATCCAGCGCTCACCGAGGTAGATGTTGTCTTCCACGTAGACGGCGGTGGTCTGTGCATCGGACTTGCCGCGTGCACGATCGGCCGAAAGGCCCGGAATGCCGCCACCGCTGCTGCTGGACTGGCTCATCGAATAGGGATCGGTCAGCCGACTGTCGAGGTACTCGAAGCCCAGCGTCCACACGTTCTCGGCACCGCCGAGGGTGGTCGGGAAGCTGACTTCGCCGTCCAACTGGTAGTTGCGCAGGCGCGAGGTCGACCAGTCGGCGCCATTGAAGCTGCCTTCCGGGCCGCCGGCCAGGCCTTCGTTGATGCGCGAATTGTTGACCCCTTCCACCGCTGCCGTCAGCCGCGAGCTGACATCGCCCCAGCGTCCGCGATGGGTGATCGCGCCGGTGGTGCGGTACATGCGGTTGGTCTCGGCCTGCTGCTCGGCCAGCGCGGCCAGGTCGACGCCGGTGGAGGTACCAGTGGTACTGACCGCACGATCGCCGGCATAGATGTTGCCCTGGCGGCTGGTACCGGCCTCGAACTCGACCACCTGGTTGGCGGTCACGTCCCAACGCAGCAGCGCGTTGACGTCGCGGTTCTTGACGCCTTCGCGGCCCGCCGGCGGTACCGCATTGGCACCGGTGGCGAAGTTGCGGTTGAGATCCAGCGAATCGGCATCGGTCTTGTTGAGGTTGCCGTACAACCGGAACGACAGCGTGTCGGTCATCGGCCCGCTCAGCTGCAGGCCGAGGCGTTCGCTGCCGCCCTCGGCACTGTGTTCGGGCACCAGGCCGTACAGGTCAACCGCACCGGTCAGGTCGCCGGTCGGGCGCTTGGTGATGATGTTGACCACGCCACCGGAGGCGCCCGAGCCATAGCGTGCCGCTGCCGGGCCGCGCAGCACTTCGATGCGTTCGATCATTTCCGCCGGCACCCAATTGGTATCGCCGCGCGTGTTGCGCTCGCCACTGCGGCCCATGCGCACCGCGTCGCGTGCACCCACGCGCTTGCCGTCGATCAGGATCAGGGTGTTTTCCGGCCCCATGCCGCGCAGATCAATCTGCCGGTTGTTGCCGTACTGGCCCGATRCACTGTTGCCGGTCAGATTGACGCCGGGCATCGTCCGCAGCAGTTCGGCGATGTCGTTGACCGGCGGCCGCTTGGCGATGTCCTCGGCGGTGATGGTGGAGGTGCCCAGCGCCTGCCGCGCGATCTGCGAGGCAGTGACATGCACGGTGTCGATATCGGTGGCATCGGTTTCCGCTTGGGCGGTGACGGCAGCGGTGGCCAGCAGCGCAGCGACGGCAAGCGCCAGCGGGCGCGGTGAAAGAGTGTTTGCAGGCATGTTCTGAACCTTCTGGCAGGGCAACGGAAGCCTCTGGCATAGGGCACGAGGCGGCGACGGGGGAGGCGGAACGATCACTGCGGGATGCCCGCATGCCGGTTCCTGCCGTCATTTTTTCACAAATGCGAGTGATTCTCAAATGCGTCAACGCATTGCGGCATCGGCCGGCATGTGCTTCACCCGCGTTTTTCGTCCTGCATGGCGCTTAAACTGGCCGGCTTCCCTGCCATCAACCGTCGACAGCCGCGGCCGATACCGTGGTCTGTTGTGCGCCGTTAGAGATCGACGTGGATACACCCCAACTGGACGAAGCCAGCCAACCGCTGGCTCAGGCCTGGCAGCAGTGTCTGCTGCTGGCCGGCCCCGCCGCCGCCGCGCTGCTGCATGCCGTGGCCGCCGATGCACCGCCGACGCTGGCGCAGCGCTTCTACGAAGTGCTGCTGCAGGACACGCGTGCGCGCCGCTTCCTGTCCCACGAACAGGTCAAGCAGCGCCTGCAACCAGCGATGCAGCGTTGGCTGGCCCAGCTGCTGACCACCGATGCGGATGGTATTGCCGCTACGGTCGCCGCGCAGCGGGTGATCGGCGATGTGCATGCGCGGGTCGGCATTCCGGTTGACCTGGTGGCACGCGGTGCTCGCGTGCTGAAGCACGAACTGTTCGTC
>NZ_JBFRFE010000535.1:0-3077 GCF_052114665.1 Stenotrophomonas sp. 2YAF22
GTCTTCCAGCACCACCGCATGCGGCTCGATCGGAACGACATAACCGGCTTCGATGAGCAGGTCGCAGGCTTCGGGGAGGTGCGGGCTATCGCTCATGCGGGCTCACTGGCTGGGGGAAGGACCGTACGTAGCCTTGGCTCCGACCTGGCGACTGATCACCGGTCAAACGGCTACCGCTGGGCTTCTGGAAGGCAAGCCCCTGAGTCAGGGGCGGCCGCGAAGCGGCGGGGTGTGGATGCTGGTGAGTGGGGGCCCACGATCCGCCATGGCGGATCGTGGGAGCGCCAGCGCGAATGCGCCGGCGCCTACCCGGATTACTTGACGCGCGAGGAGTACTCGCCCGAACGGGTGTCGACCTTGATGATTTCATCCTGGTTGACGAACAGCGGCACGCGCACGACGGCGCCGGTTTCCAGGGTGGCCGGCTTGCCGCCGCCGCCCGAGGTGTCACCGCGGACGCCCGGATCGGTCTCGGTGATCTTCAGTTCAACGAAATTCGGCGGCTGCACGAAGATCGGCGAACCGTTGAACAGGGTCACGATGCAGGACTCCTCGCCCTTCAGCCACTTCTCGGCGCCGCCCATGCCGGCCTTGTCGGCCTGCACCTGCTCGAAGGTTTCCGGGTCCATGAAATGCCAGTACTCGCCGTCGCTGTACATGTAGTCCATGTTGGTATCGACCACATCGGCCACTTCCACGTCGTCGGTCGCCTTCATGGTCATTTCGACCGTGCGGCCCGACTTGATGAAGCGATAGCGCACGCGGGTGAAGGCCTGGCCCTTGCCCGGCTTGATGAACTCGGTCTCGGAGATGACGGCCGGTTCATTGTTGACCAGGATCTTCATCCCGTTCTTGACATCGTTCATGCCCGCAGTGGCCATGCTCAAGCTCCTCAAATGGCGAAACCGCCGCGCGTGCGGCGAGCCGGATAGAATGGAAAGCCCACCGGAACCCCGGCGGGCAACTGTTTATGTGTCCATGATAACCGCAGGCCCCCTCTCCATGCAGCTTTCCGCCTTCCCCCGGACCCAGTCGCCAAGCACGCCCGCGCGCTGGCAGCAGCTGTGGCGGCAGGCCCTGCGCGACCCGCAGACGCTGCTGGCCCGCCTGGATCTGGATGCCGCGGCGCTGGGCGTATCGGAGGCGGCCATCGCCCAGTTCGCGCTGCGCGTGCCGGAGGGTTTCGTCGCCCGCATGCGCCGTGGCGACGCCCACGATCCGCTGCTGCGGCAGGTGTTGCCGATCGACGCCGAGATGCGCCCGGCGCCCGGGTTCAGCTTTGACGCAGTGGGCGACGGCGCAGCAAAGAAGGCCACCGGGGTCATCCAGAAGTACCGTGGCCGCGCCCTGCTGGTGGCCACCGGCAGCTGTGCCATCAACTGCCGCTACTGCTTCCGCCGGCATTTCGACTATGGCGCCGAAAACGCCGCCAAGGGGGGCTGGCAGGAGGYCGTGGAGGCCATCGCCGCAGACCCGGACATCGATGAGGTGATCCTGTCCGGCGGCGACCCGTTGTCGCTGGCCACCCACAAGCTGGCCGAGCTGACCGATGCGCTGCGCCAGATCCCGCACATCCGCCGGTTGCGCATCCACACGCGCCTGCCGATCGTGCTGCCCGAGCGCGTGGACGAGGAACTGCTGGCCTGGCTGGGCAGCCTGCCGTGGCCACTGGCGATCGTGGTCCACGCCAACCACGCCAATGAATTCGATGCCAGCGTCGATGCGGCGATGGCCCGCCTGCGTGGCATCGGCGCCCAGCTGCTGAACCAGGCAGTGCTGCTGCGCGGGGTCAACGACAGCGTGCAGGCGCTGCAGGACCTGAGCGAACGCAGCTTCGCCGCCGGCGTGCTGCCGTATTACCTACATCAGTTGGATCGGGTTGAGGGCGTGGCCCATTTCGAAGTGGATGACGTCCAGGCCAAGGCCCTGATTGCCAGCCTCACTGCCCGGCTGTCCGGCTACCTGGTGCCCAAGCTGGTCCGCGAGCTGCCCGGCGACCCGAGCAAGCGCCCGCTGTAGCGCCTCACACGCCCGACTCGATCATCCGCACCACCTCGGTGGCGGTGACCGGGTGGCTCAACCGGTAGCCCTGGCCGAGGTCGCAGCCACGCTGGGCCAGCAGCTCGAACTGTGCCTCCTGTTCGATACCCTCGGCCACCACCGTGATGCCCAGTGCGTGGGCCATGGCGATGATCGCCGTGGTCAAGGCCAGATCGTCCGGGTCGCGCTGCATGTCGGCGACGAAACTCTTGTCGATCTTGACGCCGTCCACCGGCACCTGCCGCAGGTGGCTGAGACCGGAGAAGCCGGTACCGAAGTCGTCCAGCCATACCTTCACCCCTGCCCGGTGCAGGCGGTCCAGCAGCTGCGCGGCCAGCATTTCATCGCCGATCACTGCGGTCTCGGTCAACTCCAGGTGCAGGCGCGAGGCCGGCAGGCCCGACTCCTGCAGGCACTGCGCAACCAACGCCGGCAGCTCACCGCCACGCAGCTGCCGTGGCGACACATTGACCGAGACGAACAGCTCGTCACCGGCCACACCGCGCGGCCACTGCACCGCCTCCATGCAGGCAGCACGCAGCACCTTCGGACCGATGATCTCGATCAGGCCACTCTGCTCGGCCACCTCGATGAACACCGATGGCGGAATCGTGCCCAGCGTCGGGTGCTGCCAGCGCAGCAGCACTTCGACACCGACCATGCGACGGTCGCGCATGCGGAAGATTGGCTGGTAGGCCAGCCGCAGCTCGCCGCGCTCCCAGGCACCGCGCAGCTCCTGCTCCATGTGCACGCGGCGCTCGACCGCGTGATCCATGGCCCGGCTGTAGTAGCGATAGCAGTTCTTGCCGGCCATCTTTGCCTGGTACATCGCGATGTCGCCGTTCTTCAGCAGCGTCGTCGCATCCGCGGCATCGTCGGGGAACAGGGTCACGCCGATCGAGGTGCCCAGGAACAGTTCCCTGCCCTGCACCACCAGCGGCTTGCCCAGCTCGCGCACCAGCACTTCGGCCAGCAACCGCGCATTGGCCGCAACATCGCCATCACCGACGAGGATCACGAATTCGTCGCCGCCGAAC
>NZ_JBFRFE010000536.1:0-3072 GCF_052114665.1 Stenotrophomonas sp. 2YAF22
GTGCATCGCCGAACAGTTTGCCGATCTTCGTCTGGTCGCCGGCGGTGGCCTGGATGATGCGCTTCATTTCCTCGCGGTGGCGCCAGGTGGACGCGATCAGCATGTTGCCGCCGAACGAACCACGGCCCATCGGCTGCACGCTGTAGTCCAGGTCACGTAGCGGGGTGCCGATCTCGATCTTCAGCGCGGCCAGCTTGGCCTGCGCTTCGGTCTTGGCCTCGGCGCTCATCCAGCTGTTGTTCTTGACCGCTTCGATCTGCACTTCACGCACCTTGTCGACGATCCAGGCCGCCTGGCGGCGGTCTTCGGCGGACAGGTAACGGGCTGCGTATTCGCGGCCGACCATCGGGCCAGCGGCCACGTTGATCGCGTCCAGCACGCTTTCCCAGCGCTGCGGCGGCAGGGTTTCACCACGCAGCACGCGGCCACGGAATTCGAACTCCGCATCGCGGTACGCCTTGGACAGGTACGGCGCCATCGAGTCGCCCACGCGCCAGCGCAGGTAGGCCTTCCACTGGTCCGGCTTGAGCTTGGTGACCATGCCGTCGAGCTGCTTGAACAGCGCCGGATCGGCCAGCGACACCAGGTCATCGTTGACGCCCTGCGCCTTCAGGAACGCGTCCAGCTGCAGGTTGCGGTAGCGGCTGTTGAGGTCCTTGGTGGAGATCGGCGCGTAGTTGTTGAACGGGTTGTTGATGCCCGCCAGCGACTGCGCGTTGCGCGCCAGTTCGGTTTCCAGCGCGATCACCGCCTGCGACTCGGCGTCCAGCTTGGCCGCCGGGGTGCCGGTCAGTGCGAGGATCTGCTTGACGTAGTTGCGATAGCGGCCCATCAACGCGACGGTGTCGGCGTCGGTGCGGGTATAGAAGGCCGGATCAGGCAGGCCCATGCCGCCCTGCATGAAGTAACCGATGTGGCGGTCCAGCGCCTTCAGGTCCACGTCCGGACCGAAGTTGAAGGCCACCGGGATGCCGACCTGGTGCAGCGCGGCGATCGAGGCCGGGACATCCTTGGCCTTCTTGATCGCGTTGATGCGGGTCAGCAGCGGTGCGATCGGGTTGGAGCCGTCGGCTTCCACGGCCGCTTCGTCCAGGCCGCTGGCCCAGAAGTCGCCCAGCAGCTTCTGCACGTTGCCCTGCGGCGCCTTCATCGAGGCGTCCAGCAGTTCACGCTGTTGCTGCCGGCTGCGGTCGACCAGCTGGCCCAGTGCGGTGGCGGCGCCGGTCTGCGGCACCGGGTTGGCCTTCAGCCAGCCTGCGTTGGTGGCGTCGTAGAAATCGCTGCACTGCGCACTGACGGCCGGGGCGCGTGCGGCCTTCTTCTTGGCGGCGAACGCATCGTGGGTCGGAACCAGGGTCGCCAGGCTGATGCCCAGGGCGATGGCAAGCGGACGGAAGTTGGGCATGTAGAACGAATCCGTGATGGATTGAGGGCGGGCGAACTATAGCAAGCCGGGCAGGGTGGGAGATGCATGCGCTGTGACGTCTGCAACGACGCAGATGATCTCCACCGCGCGGAAAAACAAAGGCCCGGGAAATCCCGGGCCTCTGCAGGCAAGCCGTGGCCTCAGCCGTGGCTTACCAGATCACCACCTGCGAGTCGCCGGTGCGCGACATCGGCGTACCCGGCTTGCACTGGAAGGCCGCGGTGAAGGTCGGCAGGTTCGACGGCGCACCGACGGCGCGGAACTGCGCCGGCGCGTGCGGGTCGGTTGCCAGGCGGACCTTGGCGTTCTCCGGGGTGTACTTGGTGCGCCACACGGTGGCCCAGTTGAAGAAGAAGCGCTGATCGCGGGTGAAGCCATCGATCTTCGCGTC
This sequence comes from Stenotrophomonas sp. 2YAF22, assembly GCF_052114665.1. Taxonomy (NCBI): domain Bacteria; kingdom Pseudomonadati; phylum Pseudomonadota; class Gammaproteobacteria; order Lysobacterales; family Lysobacteraceae; genus Stenotrophomonas; species Stenotrophomonas sp. 2YAF22. The sequence continues at coordinate 1,818 of NZ_JBFRFE010000536.1, forward strand.
TTCCTTGCCGGCCGACGCCTTCTGCAATGCGTCGTAGGCGGTGGCCAGGCCACCCAGGTCGGCGATGTTCTCGCCCAGGGTCAGATGGCCGTTCACGGCCTGGCCGTCGACCTTGTACTGGTCGAACTGCTTGACCAGCTTGCCGGTCAGGCCAGCGAAGTTCTTCGAATCGGCTTCGGTCCACCAGTTCTCGAAGTTGCCGGTCGGCCCGAAGCGGCTGCCCTGGTCGTCGTAACCGTGGGTCATTTCGTGGCCGATGACCGCACCGATACCGCCGTAGTTCAGCGCGTCGTCCGCCTTGGCATCGAAGAACGGCGGCTGCAGGATGGCGGCCGGGAACACGATCTCGTTCTGCAGCGGGTTGTAGTAGGCGTTGACCGTCTGCGGGGTCATGCCCCACTCGGTCTTGTCCACCGGCTTGCCGATCTTGGCCAGGTTGTACTGGTAGTTGAACGCGGTGGCCGCGCGCACGTTGCCCAGATAGCTGTCACGGTTGGTCTGCAGGCCCGACCAGTCACGCCACTTGTCCGGGTAACCGATCTTCGGAGTGAAGGTTTCCCACTTGGCGATGGCCTTGGCCTTGGTCTCTTCGCTCATCCAGGACAGGCCCTGGATGCGTTCCTTCAGCGAAGCGGCGAGGTTCTTCACCAGCTCTTCCATCTTCGCCTTGGCTTCCGGCGAGAAGGCGACCTTCACGTACAGCTGGCCGAAGGCTTCGCCGGCGTCGCTCTCGATGGTGCCCAGCACGCGCTTCCAGCGCGGCTTCTGTTCCTTCTGGCCATTGAGGGTCTTGCCGTAGAACTCGTAGCTTTCCTGCACGAACGCATCAGCCAGGTACGGCGAGGCGCTGTCCACGGTGTGGAAGCGCAGGTAGGCGCGCCACACCGACGGATCGGTATCGCCCAGCGCCTTGCTCACTTCCTGGTGGAAGGCCGGGATGGCCAGCGAGAACTTCTCCGGCGCGGCCACGTTCTGCGACTTGAAGAACTCGGTCCAGCTGAAGTTCGGGGTCAGCGCATCGGCCTCGGCCAGGCTGACCGGGTGGTAGTACAGCGAGACATCGCGCGACAGCTCGACGCTGGACTTGGACGCCTTGGCCAGGCGGGTCTCGAACTTGACGACTTCTTCAGCCTGCTTTGCTGCATCGGCAGCGGCCACGCCGGACAGCTCCAGCACCTTGGCCACGTGAGCCTGGTAGGCCTTCAGCTTGTCGGCCTTGGAGGCATCGGTATAGAAGGTCTTGTCCGGCAGACCC
>NZ_JBFRFE010000537.1:0-3071 GCF_052114665.1 Stenotrophomonas sp. 2YAF22
CGCCAGTACGACTCGTCGGCCATGTAGAAGCCCTGTGCGCTGGCCTTGGCGAACCACGCCGCCGCGGCATCCACGTTCTTCTGCAGACCATCGCCGCCGCGGCCGAGTGCCAGCCCGGCCAGGTACTGCCCATACACGTTGCCCTGTGCAGCGGCACGCTCATACCAGCGCAGCGCTTCAGCCTTGTTCTGCACTACGCCGATGCCGGCCTCGTACAGCGTGCCCAGGTCCACCTGCGCTTCGGCATCGCCGCGCGCGGCGCGGCGCTGGATGCGCGCGATCACCGGGTTCGGTGAGGCATCAGCGCTGAGCGGAGTGCCGGGCTTCGCGGACCCGCTGGTGGCATCGCGCAACGGCTGCAGCTTGTACAGCTGGCGCAGGTAGACCGCGCGGCGCAGGCGCCAACGCAGTGCGCCCTCCATGTCGCCACGTCGCTCGTACCACGTCTCCAGATCGCTCATCGCATACGGCGAGCCGTGATAGGCGGCGCGGTGGTACCAGCGGTAGGCCTTGCGCGCGGAAGGTTTGAGCACCACCGCGTCGGGCTTCTGCGGGGCATCACCGCTGTCCAGTCGGCCGCGTTCCAGGATCGTACCCAGCTGCTCCTCGGCACTGGTGGTGCGGTGCGTGCGCGGCGTGGTGGCAGCGGCGCGCGCGTACCAGTCCAGCGCGCGCACGTCGTTGCGGTACTGGTACAGCTTGGCCACGCGTAACGCCGAATCGAACTGGCCATCGGCAGCCGCGGCCAGGGCGTCGCGTTCGCTGTCATCGACCGGGCGGGTGGGCGTGGTCGCGCAGCCGGCCAGGGCGATCACGGCCAGGAGGGGCAGCAGGCGACGGTAGGAAGGGTTCATCCATGAATTCCGGAAAGCGGGCAGGGGATTATCCGGGTCGCTACCGGCGTGGCCGCTGAATCGGTTGCCATCGCAACAGTTGCGCCGCGCCGGAAACCCGGTTACGGTCGGATCCATGTCGCTCCGCCTGGCCACCGCCGTCAACAACACCAACCGCAATAATCTGCGCGCGAATAATCGTGCGCGGCCGATGCGGGACTGCGCCCTGGGTAGATAGACAGCAACACACGCCCGGACACCAGAAAACCCGCATCGGCCGATGCGGGTTTTTTTTGTGCCCGGGCGCAGCCCCACCCGGGCCTGGATGGCCGGTCGAACACTTTCCCCCCGTGTACTTCCCCACAACAGGAGCTCCACCCATGTGTTCGATCTTCGGTATTTTCGGCCTGCAGGCCGGTGACGATCTTCCTTCCCTGCGCCGCCATGCGCTGGAGCTGTCGCAGCGCCAGCGCCATCGTGGCCCGGACTGGAGCGGCGTGTATCTGGACGAAGGCGCGCTGCTGGTCCACGAGCGCCTGGCCATCGTCGATCCGGCCGGCGGCTCGCAGCCGCTGCTGTCCGAAGACGGGCAGCTGGCGCTGGCGGTCAACGGCGAGATCTACAACCACCAGCAGCTCAAGGCCGGCCTCGCCGAAGCCTATGCCTTCCAGACCGGTTCGGACTGCGAGGTGATCAACGCGCTGTACCGCCAGGGCGGATCGCCTGCGCAGTGGCTGGAACAGCTCAACGGCATCTTCGCCTTCGCTCTGTGGGACCGTGCAGCCGGCCGTGTGCTGGTGGCGCGCGACCCGGTCGGCGTGGTGCCGCTGTACTGGGGCCATGATGCGCAGGGACGGTTGCGCGTAGCGTCTGAAATGAAGGCGCTGGTGGATACCTGCGCCGACGTTGCCCAGTTCCCTCCGGGCCATTACTACGACAGCGCCAGCGGTGAACTGGTGCGCTACTACCAGCAGCCGTGGCGCGAGTACGACGACGTGCAGGGCCGCCAGGCCGATCTCGCCGAGCTGCGCCAGGCCTTCGAACATGCGGTCGAGCGCCAGCTGATGAGTGACGTGCCGTATGGCGTGCTGCTGTCGGGCGGGCTGGATTCGTCGCTGGTTGCTGCCGTGGCAGCACGTTATGCGCGCCGTCGCATTGAAGATGGCGGCCAGAGCGAAGCGTGGTGGCCGCGCCTGCATTCGTTCGCCATCGGCCTGAAGGGCTCGCCGGATCTGGCGGCTGCTGCGGTGGCCGCCGAAGCGCTGGGCACGGTGCACCACGGCTTCGAATACACCTTCGAAGAAGGCCTGGATGTGCTGCCGGAGGTGATCCGCCACATTGAAACCTACGACGTCACCACCATCCGCGCGTCCACGCCGATGTTCCTGCTGGCGCGCCGGATCAAGGCGATGGGGGTGAAGATGGTGCTGTCCGGCGAAGGCAGCGACGAGATCTTCGGCGGCTATCTTTATTTCCACAAGGCACCGGACGCGCGCGAATTCCACCAGGAACTGGTGCGCAAGCTCGATGCCCTGCACAACTACGATTGCCTGCGCGCCAACAAGTCGATGATGGCCTGGGGCGTGGAGCCGCGGGTGCCGTTCCTGGACCGCGAGTTCCTCGACGTGGCGATGCGATTCGATGCCGCGCACAAGATGGTCGGCGCCGGTTTCGGTGGTCGCCGCATCGAGAAGGCCGTGCTGCGCGAGGCCTTCGAGGGCTATCTGCCGGACAGCATCCTGTGGCGGCAGAAGGAGCAGTTCAGCGATGGCGTCGGTTACGGTTGGATCGACGGCCTGAAGGCGCATGCCGAAGCACAGGTCAGCGACCGCGTGCTGGCCGCCGCCGACAAGCGCTTCCCGCACAACCCGCCGCAGACCAAAGAGGCGTATTACTACCGCCACCTGTTCGAGCAGTTCTTCCCCAGCCACGCGGCGGCTGAAACCGTGCCGGGCGGCAAGTCGATCGCCTGTTCCTCGCCGGCGGCCATTGCCTGGGACGCCAGCTTCGCCGCTGCCGCCGATCCGTCGGGCCGCGCCATCGCCGGCGTGCACGAGCAGGCGCTGGCCTGAACCAAAAAGGGGGCGGAAGGGGATCAAGCTGTTCGTGGCATAAGCAACTTGATTCCCTCCGTCCCCTTCTTGCGACGTATCATCGGCGCCCTGCACATTGGGGAATGTTCATGGACGTACAGACCGGAGATCCCGTGCGGCCGACGAAGTGGGCGTGGCGTTACCT
>NZ_JBFRFE010000538.1:0-3066 GCF_052114665.1 Stenotrophomonas sp. 2YAF22
CTCCAGCAGCTCGCGCCCTGCCTGCACGTTGCGCGCACGGTCCAGCTTGTGGAACCAGCTGCGCACCTTCTCGCGCGAGCGGTTGCTGGCCAGGAAGCCGTTGGCCGGCATCAGCCAGTCGCGGCGCGGGTCGGCCTCCTTGCCGGTGAGGATCTCGACGCGATCCCCGCTGCGCAGGCGGTAGGTCAACGGCACGATGCGGCCGTTGACCTTGGCCCCACGGCAGCGGTGCCCGACCATGGTGTGCACCTGGTAGGCAAAATCCAGCGGTGTTGCGCCCTGCGGCAGGTCCAGCACCTCGTCCTTCGGGGTCAGCGCGTAGACACGGTCTTCGGTCAGCTCGGCATCAAGCGCCCCGGCCAGTTCATTGCCCTGCCCGTCCTGCGCCTGCTCCAGCAGCTGCCGCATCCAGGTGATCTTGCGATCGAACGACTTCTCCGCGCCCTTGCCGCCTTCCTTGTACTTCCAGTGCGCGGCCACGCCCAGCTCGGCCTGCGCGTGCATGTCGTGGGTGCGGATCTGCACTTCGATGGTGCGCCCTTCCGGGCCAACCACCGCCGTGTGCAGCGAGCGGTAATCGTTGGCCTTGGGCCGGGCGATGTAATCGTCGAACTCGCTCGGCACCGGTGCCCACAGCGCATGCACCACGCCGAGCGCGGCGTAACAGGCGGCGACGTCGTCGACCATCACCCGTACCGCACGGATGTCATACAGCTGGTCGAAAGCCAGGCGCTTCTTCTGCATCTTCCGCCAGATGCTGTAGATGTGCTTGGGCCGGCCGCTGACCTCGGCGCGGATGCCCTGCACGCCCAGTTCGCGCGACAGCACCTTTTTCACATTCTCGACATAACGCTCGCGGGCGATGCGGGTTTYGTCGACCTCACGCGCGATGCGCCGGTAGGTTTCCGGCTCCAGGTGACGGAAGGCCAGGTCTTCCAGCTCCCACTTCAACTGCCAGATGCCGAGCCGGTTGGCCAGCGGCGCATGGATGTCGCGGGTCAACTGGGCCAGCGCGCGGCGCTGCTCCTCATCGAGCTTGTCGGCCGCGCGCATGCGCGCCAGCTGCCGGGCCAGCAGGATCGGTACCACCCGCAGGTCGCGGATGATGGCCAGCAGCAACCGGCGCAGGCCTTCGCTGTTGCGGCCGGCCTCGCGACCGGCATGCAGTGCCCAGACGGGATCGGCCGCATCCTGTCCATCGAGCAGGCCGATCACCGCCGCTTTGTGGCTGCCCAGCGGCAGTGCATCGAGATGGACGCGCAGGCCCGGCAGATCGAACAGCAGGGCCGCCACCACGGCACCCTCGTCTGCCGAGAGCATCGCCAGCGCGTCCAGGGTATCGCCCAGCACCGACCAGCTGGCACGCATCTGCGGGTCGCAGTCGGGCGCTTCCCAATGCCCGCGCAGGGCCTGGCGCAGCGGAGCCGGCAGCACGGCTGCCGAGGGGCGGTTCAACAAGGCATCCAGGCCGGGGACGGAAGCGCGGTTCACAGCATCGAGCAGGCAAGACAGAAGCCCCTACACTAGCGCCGCAGCCGTTCAGGAACAATCGCCGCGGCCAGCATCGCCGGGAATGTGGACATGCCGCTACACTCGCCGACATCCACGGGAGAGTTCCGCATGCCTTCGATCACCCTGCCTTTCCGCCCTCGCCTGCTGGCCTGTGCCGCCGTGCTGCTGTCCCTGTCGGCGCCCGCGCTGGCCCAGCGCGTGGTGCAGGGCGACCTGCAGCAGCAGATGTCGCCGGCCGAATTCAAGGCCGCAGGCCTGGACAAGCTCAATGCCGCCGAGCTGGCCACGCTCAACCGCTGGCTGCAGGGCAAGGTTGAAGCCGCCACCACCGAGGCGGTCGCTGCGGTGCGCGAAGAAGCGCGTGAGGAAGGCCGCCAGGAAGTGATCGTGAAGAACCGCGGCTTCTTCGACTTCGGCAGCAACGAACCGATCAGCGGCGTGCTGCAGGGCGAGTTCCGCGGTTTCGGCAAGGGCCGGATCTACGTGCTGGACAATGGCCAGCAGTGGGAACAGACCGATACCACCTCGGTTTCCGGCGTACGCAAGCAATCGCCGAAAGTCAGCATCAGCCCCGGGGTGATGGGCGTGTGGTACCTGAAGGTCGAAGGCGTGAACACCCAGCCCAAGGTCCGCCGCACCAAGTAACGGCCTGGCTTTGCTGTAGAGCCAAGCCAACGATTGGCGACAACCTGCTGCGCCACGTCCCGCAGTAGATCCACGCCATGCGTGGATGCCATTCCGCTTGACCCCGCCAGCCAGTACCCGGCGGGGTCAGCCCAGGGGTTACGAGGCCTGGCGCAGTGCGGTCACCCGCTGTGCCAGTTTCTTCGCCGAAACGCCGGTGCGTGCGCCCAGTTCCTGGGCGAACAGCGATACCCTCAGCTCTTCCAGGTCCCAGCGTAATGCCTGCCACTGCGGCCGTTCGCGCAGGCCCTGCTGCTCGCCCACCTGCAACGCCTCCAGGAACGGGTGCAGTTCCAGCATGCGCGCCTGGTCACGCGGGGGATCGCGCTTGGCGCGTTCGGTGCGCAGGATCATCGCTTTCAGGTAGCGCGGGTACTGCGCCAGGGCGTCGGCCGGCGTGTCGCGCAGGAAGCCGGGATGGATCAGCCCAACCAGCTGCGCTTCCATGTCATCCAGATTGCCGCGCGCCCAGCCCATCAACGGTGCTTCCAGCATCGGCTTCAATTCGGCCACCAGGGCAAGGATCGTCTCGGCCAGCTTCAACCGCTGCATGGCCTCGCCGAACAGCGTTTTTGCGGCGTGCTCGCGACGCTGTTCGAACGCCGCCGCATCGCGGATATCGCTCAGGCCGTCGGCCAGCACGGCATTCAGCGCCGCATCGACCAGATCGCCACGCAGGCGTTCCTGGGTTTCGATCGAGGCGTACAACAGGCCGGTTTTCGCTGCTACCGGCAACTGCTTGCGTGCCTGTTTGATCTTCTCGCCCAGGCCGATCTCCAGCAGTCGACGCACGCCCAGCGGGTGTGCTTCCTCGGCCTGTTGGCGATCAGCAAAGATGCGTAGTGCAACGCTGTCACCCTCATCCTTCAG
>NZ_JBFRFE010000539.1:0-3065 GCF_052114665.1 Stenotrophomonas sp. 2YAF22
AACTACGGCACTGTCTATGAAACCAATGTGCCCGGCGTGGGTGTGGCCGTCTGGTTCAGCGGGGCTGGATTTCCGATCGCATCCGAAGGTGAAACCAACCTGCCGCCACCTACGGCCTTCCTGCTCTCGCCGCTCCAGTCCTACGACGTGAGCCTGATCAAGATCGGCCCCATCAACGCAGGCAGCGTGACCGGTATCAGCCTGCCGCAGTTCGAGTACCGGATGACCGGGGCCAACCGCGACGTGCTGTTGTGGAGCGGTCGCGTACAGGGCAGCCTGAACATCGTCTCGCGCACCTGCAGCGCCAGCGACGTGCCGGTGGACMTGGGCGTGCACCAGATGAGCGAGATCCCTGCGGTCGGCTCCACCACGGGCTGGGTGAATGTGCCCGTGGAGCTGCGCAACTGCCCTGCGTTCTTCGGACGCTACCGCGGCCACCTGACCACCGGTACGGTGCAGACCGCGAACGGGCGGGTGGACAACCGAATCCGCTATCGTGTCGATCCGGTCACTGCTGTGGCCGACCGCACGCGATCGGTCATGGCGCTGCAGGATGACGGCGTCAACATGACCGCCACCGGCATCGGCATCCAGATTGGAACACAGGCGCAGGACTCGGTCGGCTTCAACACCATGCGCGATTCCGGCGTGGCCCTGACCGAGGTCAACAACGCGCAGTACACGATCATGCTGCGCGCACGCTACTACCGGCTTGCAGCTGCCGCATCCTCGGGGCAGGCCAATGGCGCGGCCACCATCACGCTGGAGTACAACTGACATGCGCGCCGTGCTGTTGCTGACCACGCTTGCTGCGCTGCTGCCAGTGCCATCGCATGCGGCCGACCTGACCCTGCGTTTCAGCGGCCGTTTCCAGCCGGGAACCTGCCAGTTCAGCGTCGCCGATGTCGACGTGGGTACCTTCGACGCGACGTACTTCACGGCGAATACGCAGTCTCCCATGGTCAGCTTCACGCTCAACCGCAGCAGCTGCGCCAGTGACCTGCGGGTGCTGCACGTGCGCATGGCGGGCACCGCCGACAGCAGCGACGCACGTTACTTCGCCATACCCACCACAGGCGGTGTGCGCGGCCTGGCGGTGTGGTTGTACACGCCCACCCAGCAGACCCTGGCGCCCAACCAGGCCGGCTTCGATTGGATTACCAATGGAACGCCGGCGGCCGGACACCTGCTCTACGCACGCCTGGTCCGCACCGGCACGGTGTCAGCAGGCACCATCAACACCCCCGTGACCGTACAGGTCACCTATAACTGAGGCGCATATGCATCGCACAGCTCTTTTCCTGGTGCTGGCCATGTTGGCGGCCAACGTGCGGGCGCAGGACACCCAGCCATTCACCGTGTCCGGCGAGATCCTGCCCGGCGCATGCCGGATCTCCTTCCCGGACGTGGACCTGGGCTCGCACCAGGCCAACGTCTTCACTGGCAGCCATGGCACCGCCTACGTTGATTTCAGCGGCACCGTCAGTGACTGCGATCCCTTGATCCTGCGCGTGGCCATGACCTTCGATGGCACCGCCGACAGTCACAACAGCGCGTTGTTCGAGGGTGTGCCCGGCGTGGGCATACAACTGGTACGCGTGGTGTCGTCGTTGAACATACCCCTTCCACCGGGTGGCAGCACCCAATACGTGACGGCGGACGGCGTCTACCCGTTCCGTGCGCGCCTGCTGCAATCGGCGATGCCGGTCTCCGTTGGACGCATCCAGCGGCCCATCACCGTTTCCCTGACCTACAACTGAGAGCTTCCATGCATCTTCCGATTCCAGGCCTGCTGCTCGCCGCCGTGCTGACGCTGTCCGGTGCAGCATCGGCGCAGACCGCCACCACCACCAATTTCAACGTCACCGGCACCATCCTGCCGGGCGTATGCCGCATTGCCGTGGCCGATGTCGACCTGGGAACCTATCAGGCCACCCAGTTCAGCGGTGCGTTCAGCACGCCGTTCCAGGCCGTCAACGTGGTGGTCAGCCAGTGCGATCCTCTGGTCGCGCGGGTGGGCCTGCACTTCAATGGCGTGGCCGACAGCAATGACGCAACGCTGTTCCAGGGCGTTGCCGGCATCGGCATCGAGCTGCAACGTACCAGCAGTGGGGCACGCATGCGGCCCGGCGGGTGGACCCAGATGGCGACGGCCGCCGGCACCCACGCCTTCCGCGCGCGCTTCGTGCAGAGCGCGGCGACGGTTTCTGCAGGCGCGGTGAGCCGCCCGATCACGGTCACGATGACCTACAACTGATTGCCCGGCGGACTGAACGGCAGGTCGTTCAGCCAGCGCCGCAGGCGCCATTTAGGCCCCGTCCGATTCGAGACGAGGCCGCTGCTTTCTAGCATTTCCCCGTAGACGCGGCATCGGCCGCCATTCAACCGCCCGACCAAGCAGGCGCATTGCCTACGGAGAACATCATGAACAGCATCTACCGGATTGTGTGGAACGCGGCCATCGGAAAGTGGGTGGTTGCTTCAGAGCTGGCCACCGGCCGCAGGAAGAAGGGTGGCAAGATTGCCGCACGCGGGCTGGCTGCGGCCAGCCTGCTGATGCTGGCCCTGCCGTCGTGGGCGGCCGAAGACAACAGCACTACGTGTGCCTTGGCGCAGGGCCAAGGGGGTGTGATCGATGTTGAGGGCCGCTGTGTGGCCACTGATGCCGATGCGAACGCAGATGCGGCAGCGCAGGCCCGCACCATTGGTGTACAGGCCGCGGTGGATGACCTGTATGTGAAGGTCAATGGCTCGGGTACGGCTGCCACGGCCGCAGGAGTGGGCGCGATCGCCATCGGCAACAACGCACGCGCCTTGGCCGATGCGGACGGCAACGCGAACAACGCCATTGCGATGGGCGCCAACGCCAGCACCCAGGGCAACAACGCAGTCGCCATCGGTATGGGTGCAAGTGCCAACAGCCAGAACGCGCAGGGCGCGGCAGGTTCGCTGGCCGTGGGTGCCAATGCCAGCGCCGGCGGCTGGAACAGCGTGGCCGTGGGCTACAACACCAATGCTGGCGGCACGCTGTTCCAGCCGCCGGCGCTGGCATTGGCACCCACGGC
>NZ_JBFRFE010000540.1:0-3064 GCF_052114665.1 Stenotrophomonas sp. 2YAF22
GCACGGCCACGCGCGGGCCTTCCTGGCCACGGATGATCGGGCGGCCGACGCCGGGGCCGAAGAAGGTGCTCTGCACGCCGGGCAGCTTGGCGACGGTGTCGCCGAGGGTGCCGGCCTTCTGCTCGTCCAGGCGCTCACCGGCCAGCACTTCAACCGGGCGCGCCAGCGATTCGGCATCACCCTGCAGCGGCGATGCCGTGACCTGCACCGAGGACAGCTCGGTCAGGTGGCGGTCACGATGCGAATCATCGTCGGAGGCTGCAAAGGCGACGGAGGGCAGCAGCGCAGCAAGCGCCAGGGCCAGGGAATGCGGCTTGAAACGAGGGTGGTGGGAGGGCATGGGCGGTCCTTTGTTACAATATATCAATCGGGTGGCGCACGAATCCCGTCGGCGGGACAGGGGGAGAGAACCGTGCGGTTCGGGGATCGATGTTATATTATTCCATAACGATTCGCCGCCCTGCTGGAAGTCATGCCTTTGCCCTCACGCCTGCGCCACCTGCTCGATCGCTTCGGCGCCACCGGTTCGATGCTGTGCGCGGTGCATTGCGCGGTCATTCCGCTGCTGCTGGCCGCTGCCCCCTCGCTGGGCCTGTCTTTCTGGCTCAGTGATGGCGTGGAGAAGGCGCTGGTGGTGTTCGTGACCCTGCTGGGCTTGTTCAGCCTGGTCTGGGGCTATCGGCGGCACGGCGCGCTGCGTGCGCTGGCGTTTCTGATTCCCGGCCTGGTCGCTTTGTGGGCCGGCGTGCTGTACGACCCGCTGCACCACAACGCGGTGCCGCATGCGGTGGTGATGACCTTGGGCGGGCTGCTGGTCGGCATCGCGCACTTGGTCAACCTGCGCCTGAACCACGGCCACGTGCATGACGCCAGCTGCGCGCACTAGGCGCTACGTGGTAGGCTTTCCGATCGTGCGCGGGGGCGCCCAGCAAGGCGGCCCCGCCGAACCCGTGTCAGTACGGGGTAACCAGATTTCACATTTGAGGAGTTGAAGACATGGGTAAGGGTGACCGCAAGACCGCCAAGGGCAAGCGCTACAACGCCAGCTACGGCAACGCCCGTTCGCACACCGCGAGCAAGGTCGCCGTAGGCGCCGCCGCCCCGGTTGCCAAGAAGACCGTGGCCAAGGCTCCGGCGAAGAAGGCTGTGGCCAAGAAGGCAGTGGCCAAGGCCGGCTGATCCGCCGACCGACCGGTCCAGAGAAAAACGCGGCGCTCGGCGCCGCGTTTTTTTTTGACCATGGCCAGGGCATGGCGCCGCGATCAGCGCAGGGTTTTCTGCAGCGTCTGCGCGTTGCCATCGTTGGCCGCTTCCGGCACCTGCAGCAGGTGCACCAGCAGCGGGTAGACGTCGACATTGTCGAAACCGTCGATCACCAGGCCTTGCCGGAATGAAGGGCCACGGGCGACGAACACTGCGCGCATCGACGGCAACGCGTTGTCGTAGCCATGGGAGCCGCGATCGGCGTGCTCGCGCTTGGCGATCTTCTCGCGCGTCAGCGCGTCCCAGCCTTCATCCATCTGGCAGACGATGGCAGGCACGCGCGGATGGGTGCCGTAATGCCAGCGGGCCGGCAGGTTCTCCTTCTTCCAGCATTCGTAGTGTGCGTGGCGACCGAGCAGGGCACGCTCGGCCTCTGCTTCGCGTCCCACCTCCGGCGCGAAGCCGACCGACTGGCCTGCGCTGACGTTGCGCGCGATGGCAGGGTCAACCATCGATTCGAGGGCGATCACCTGGCCCTCCGGTACCGGCGCCATGCCGTGATCGGAGACCACGATCACGTTGGTGCTGTCGGACAGACCGTGCTGCTGCAAGCCATCGAGTACCTGGCCGATGATCCGGTCGGCGTGCACGATGGCCTCGGTGTACTGCCTGGATTCGGGGCCAAAGTTGTGGCCGGCCTTGTCCACGTGCTCCATGTACAGCGTGGTCAGGCGCGGCGCATCGGCATCGGTCTGYGACAGCCAGTCGAGCACCGTCTGCGCACGCTGCCCCAGCGGTTCCTTGGCATCGTAAATACGCCACTGGCTGGGCCGTGTGCCCTGGATCTCGGCTTCGCTGCCCGGCCATGAGGTGGTGGCGGTGCGCACACCGACCTTCTCGGCACCGACCCAGATCGGTTCACCGCCCCACCATCCGCTGGTGGTCACCGCAGTGCGGTCGTGCAGCGCGAAGCGACCGAGCGCGGTATCGTCCATGCTGTTGTTGATGATGCCGTGGTGGTCCGGACGCAGGCCGGTGACCAGTGTGTAGTGGTTGGGGAAGGTGAGCGAGGGATAGGAGGGCGTCATCCAGCGCGCACGCACGCCCCCATCGATGATCCGTTGCAGGTTCGGGGTAAGCCCGCGATCCAACGCATCGGCGCGCAGGCCATCGATGGAAATCAGCAACAGTTTCGGCGGGCTGGCGGGCGGCGTATTCGCCTCCGCGGCAGGTGCAGCGATGGTTGTCGAAGGCGAGGGCGTGGTGGTACATGCGGCCAGGGGCAGCAGCAGCGCCAGCGTGCAGGTCAGGCGTACGGAAGTCATCCGGTCATGATAATCCGCAGCAATGACGTACCCAAGACACGCCATCGCGCCTGTGGCGCGCTGGTGTGTCCGCGCATTTCACCTTATCCCCGCGCTTTTGGCGCGCCCTCTTGAACAACAAGGGGGCTTTTCTCCAGACAGATTGCGGATGCTTCCATCCACGCACGGCGTGGATCTACCGGAACGAATCAAGCCGACACCGCCCCGACCACCCACGGATAGCCCGCTTTGGACGTTGATGTTGACGTTGACGTTGCTCTGGCTTGTAGCGGGTGCAGGGCGCAGCCCTGCCTCCAACCCTCATGCAAACAGCGGTGCCTGTCGCTGCTCCAGCCGCAACAACGCTGCTTTGGTTTCCAGGCCGCCACCGAAACCGGTCAACGTACCGTTGCTGCCGATCACGCGATGGCACGGTAGCACGATCGGCAACGGATTGCGGCCATTGGCCGCGCCGACCGCACGGGTCGCCGTCGGCTGACCCAGCTGCTGCGCCAGCTGCAGGTAGCTCCAGGTCTGGCCGAAGGGAATCAACGCCA
>NZ_JBFRFE010000541.1:0-3062 GCF_052114665.1 Stenotrophomonas sp. 2YAF22
AGGTAGACCTGCAGTTTCACCACGTCTTCCATTCGCAATCCCATGCTTGCCAGTTGCTGGCGGATCTGCCGCAGGACGCTGATCGTCTGCGTTCTGGTATCGCCATAGACCAGCGGGGAGCCAGCGCCGGTCGGTTCCGGCAGCTTGCCACTGAGGTACACCGTCGTGCGCCCGGGGGGCACCTCCACGGCGTAGGCGACGGGAACGACTCCGGATGAATGACGGATGATGTCTGCGGCCGATGCGGGGGCCATCGCCGCTGCACACATGGCCATCAGAACCACGCCTTTGAACCTGCTTCCTGTCTGCATTCTGCTCGACCCGCGTTGCCGGATGAACGATGTTGCGCCTGCCAGTGATGTGGCGCGTGATACATCGAAGATAGCAGCGCACGGAGCATCTTTTATAGAGTCAATTGCGTCGGCGGCAGCAGACCGGATTATCCCTCCCGATGCTGTGCCGCCCAAGCGTACTCTGGCCCCATGTATCCACCGTCTTCGCATCCACAAACAAGAAGGGCGGACCTTGCGGCCCGCCCTCCTCATTCTGCTGTCACGCTTCGATGGATCAGAAGCGCTGGGTGTACTTCATGTAGTAGTAGCGACCGATGTCGAAGCCACCGTAGTACGAGAAGCTCGAGTTCGGCTGGCTGTACATGACCGGGCCTTCGTGGTTGAACACGTTGTTGGCACCGACCGAGACCGTGGCCTGCCACGGCAGGGTGTAACGCACCTGCACATCGTGGAAGGTGTTCGAACCGACCTTGCGGGTCGGCTGGCCCAGGGTGTAGGCCGAGCTGAAGTCAGGCAGGTTGCACTCGGTGTCGTAGGAGCACGGCTCCTTCATGCTCGAGTAGTAACGCACGGCCCAGTTCACGCCCAGGTTGCCCAGGCTCCAATCGACATTCAGGTTCGAACGGACGCGGAAGTTCGCACCCCAGTCGCCGGTTGCCCAGCTGGTGTGCTGCTCGACCGGAGTCTCGGCTTCGTTGTCGCGCTTGTACTCGAGGTAATCGACGTAGGTGGTCTTCCAGTCAACCACGATCTTGCCGAAGGAGAACTCCGGCAGGCGGTACTTGATGCCCAGGTCGTAACCTGCGGTTTCCTGGTAACCACCGTTGATCAGGGTACGGGTAACGTCGACCACCTGGTTGACGGTGCGGCCTTCGGTACCGCGGCTGAAGCGGTCACACGCCGACGCCACGCCCAGCACGTAGCACTGGTTGAGGATCGAGGTCACCGACTCGGCGGCGATCACGTTGTCGATGCGGATCTTCCACCAGTCCAGGCTGACGTCCAGGCCCTGCACGAAGTTCGGGCTGTAGACCAGGCCAGCGGTCCAGGTCTTGGAGGTTTCCGGCTGCAGTTCCGGGTTGGAACCGGATTCGAAGGCGCTGTAGGACTGGGTGCCCGGGCCGGTCGACTGTGCGCCACCGGAGGTGATCTGGCGGAAGTTCGCCGGAACGCCACGTGCGCCGCAGGCCGCGGCAACCGRCGGGTTGCGCGAAGCCGAACCGAAGCTGCTGTCGCACGGATCGGTGTAGGCGTCGAAGGTCTGCGAGGTGCCGCCGTACATGTTGGCGATGTTCGGCGCGCGGAAGCCCGTCGAATAGGTCGCACGCACCAGCAGGTCGTCGATCGGCTTCCACTTCAGGCCGAACTTGCTGTTGATGGTGTCGCCGAAGGTGTTGTAGTCCGAGTAGCGACCAGCCATGTCGAGCGACAGTTCCTTGGCGAACGGCATGTCGGCCAGCACCGGCACGTTCAGTTCGACGTAGAACTCGTCGAGCTTGTAGCTGCCCTTGGTCGGCGCGCCGGCCAGGTCGGTGCTCAGGCCCGACTGCAGCAGTGCATCCGGGTTGTACTCACCGCTTTCCTGGCGGTGCTCGTAACCGGCGGCGATGGCCAGGTCACCGGCCGGCAGCGTGAACAGCGAGCCGGAGATGTTGGCGCTGTAAGCCTTGGTGGTGTTGGTGTAGGTGTCGTGGCTCGGCAGGAACAGGTAGGCCTGCAGTGCCGGGTCAGCCAGCGAACCGTTGCCGGTGGAGCCGTACGGTGCGAGCGGGTTCCACGGGGTGCAACCAGCGATCACCTTGCCCGGGGTGCCGCAACGGGCAACGTCGCCGTCCATGAAGGACGGACCGACGGCGTTCTGCACGTTCGGGATGAACAGGTTGCCGGTGCCGGTCTTGACGCCCTTGTTCTGGTTGTAGACGTAGCCCACGTCCCAATCCCAGAACTTGTCAGCGAACTCGAACGAACCCTCCAGGCCGGCCGAGAAGCGGAAGGTTTCCTGCTCGGATTCGGTCTGGCGCGGGAATTCGGAGGTGCGACGGATGAAGTTCGCGTCCTTGCCCAGCGGGTTGTAGATGCTGTCGGCCGACAGCGGGGTGCCGTAGACCTCGGACTGGTACGGGTAGCCGGCAATCTGCGAGGTCGCGGTGCGCTTGGTGTACAGCACGTTCGCGGTGGCGCGGATGTTGTCGGTCAGGTCGTAGTTGCCGTTGGCAAAGACCGAGCGACGGGTCAGCTTGTTCTGCAGCCACATTTCCTGGCTGGCATTGGTGTAGTCGGCGGTGCCGAACTCACGGAAGTCGCCCATGCCGTTGCCGGCACCGGTATTGGCACGGGTGTACCAGATATCGTCGTTGGCGTCCTTCGGGGTACCCATGTCGTCGATCAGCACGCCATGGTTGGAAGCCGGCGACCAGCCATTGGCATCGTCCGCGGTCGGGTTCGGATGGAAGCGACCGTTCGGGTAGCGGCTGAAGGAGCGATCCTTGGCCTGGACCTCGTCTTCCTTGCTGTACTCGGCGCCGAAGGTGATCGAACCGCGCTCACCGGTCTGGCCGTAGACGAAGTTGTAGACCTGCTTCTGGCCGTCGCCCTGGCCGTACTGGCCACCGTAGACGCTGGCTTCCAGGCCGTCGAAGTTCTTGCGGGTGATGATGTTGACCACGCCGGCGATGGCGTCGGAACCATAGATGGCCGATGCACCGTCGGTCAGCACTTCGATGCGTTCCACGACCGAGGTCGGGATCGAGGCCAGGTCGGTGTAGCCGC
>NZ_JBFRFE010000542.1:0-3058 GCF_052114665.1 Stenotrophomonas sp. 2YAF22
GCCGTTCTCGATCGAGTCGAGGGCGACCTTGACGATGTCGCCTTCGGCAACATCGATTTCGCCAGCGTCGTTACGGAACTGTTCGATCGGCACGATGCCTTCCGACTTCAGCCCGGCGTTGATCACCACGACGTCGCCGCGGACTTCAACAACGGTACCGCTGACGATGGCGCCCGGCTTCAGCTTGGCCAGGTTGGCCTGGCTGGCTTCAAACAGTTCGGCAAATGATTCGGTCATTAGATTTACTCTGTTGGACACATGGGTCGGCTGGCTTCCCTTCAGGGAATGGCTGCCGCCCGCCTGTTGGTCGACCCCGGAAATGCAGGTCGTGTGTGGAAGTAGGAAAACCGCCACGCATCATTGCGCGACGGAGCTTTTACAGCACTGCAGATGCGCGACCTCCACCGATGCTGCTGGCAGAGCTCCCGCGCGAACGGATCAGGCAGCCGGAACCGGAAGCAGATCCATCACTCTGGCAACGACATCTTCGATGCCGATGCCTGTGGTGTCGATGAGGACAGCATCGTCTGCCGGCTTCAGGGGCGCCACGGTACGCTGAGCATCACGGGCGTCGCGGGCCATGATCTCGCGCAGGAGGTCTTCAAAGTTAACAGAAACCCCCTTGTCTTTCAACTGCTTATGCCGGCGCTCGGCGCGCTCCTCGGCACTGGCGGTCAGGAAGACCTTGTAGGGGGCGTCCGGGAAGATGACGGTGCCCATGTCGCGGCCGTCGGCGACCAGCCCCGGCTCCATCCTGAATGCGCGCTGGCGCTCCTTCAGGGCGGCCCGGACTTCGGGGATGGCGGCAATCGCCGACGCCAGCGCCCCGGTGGTCTCCAGCCGCAGCTCGTCGGTGGCGTCGGTGCCATTGACCAGGACCCGCATGCCATCGCCCTGCTCGACGAACTGGACATGGGTGTCAAAGGTGCAGCGCACCAGCGCGGAGGCATCGGAGGTGTCGATGTCGGCCCAGCTGGCCGCCACGCCGACGGCACGGTACAGAGCGCCCGAATCCAGGTAGTGCCAGCCCAACCGGCGCGCCACGATGCGGCTGATGGTACCCTTGCCGGCCCCTGACGGGCCGTCGATGGTCAGGACGGGAACGAGTGGATTCATGGGGGTCCTTGCGCGTGTGAAGGGGGCATTCTAGCCCCTGCCAGACACCCCGCAACGGGCCTATTGTGCAACCACTTGAAACCATGGGGAAAAGCCCGGTAGAATGGCGGGCTTGAACGAGCGTCCACTGCCGATTGTCTTTCGCATATCGCGGCCACGCTCCACCCGAACAACTACTGTTTACGCCGAGGTATGCCATGAAAGTTCTGTCCTCCCTGAAGTCGGCGAAGGCCCGTCACCGTGACTGCAAGGTCGTGCGTCGTCGTGGCAAGATCTTCGTCATCTGCAAGTCGAACCCGCGTTTCAAGGCGCGTCAGCGCTAAGCCCAACGGTCCTTGTGACCGCGGCTGGCCCCACGCGGGGCCGACCCGATGCAAAAAGCCGCCTTCGGGCGGTTTTTTGTTTATGCGGTTTTTTCCTGCCGTTTTTGCTGTAATCGCTGTTCTTGACCACTGGGGAGTAGATCGAGATGACGCGTTACCTGTGCACCCTGGCCGTACTGGCCACCCTGGCTGCCGCCACTCCGGCGATGGCCGATACCCTGCTTGTCGACCGCGCCCGCGAGAAGCCGGCCGGCGCCCTGCCCGCCCGCGGCCAGAGCATGCAGCAGGTGCAGTCCCAGTTCGGCGCGCCGGCAGAGCAGCTGCAGCCGCGCGGCGGACAGAAACGGCAATGGCCGACCATCCACCGCTGGGTGTACCCGCAGTTCACCGTCTACTTCGAGAAGCAGAAGGTGATCGACGTGGTGGCAAACCAGGCGGATCCGAACGAAATCGGCCCCAAGCCGCCGATCCGTTGACCCCCATGCCCGCCACCGGCGGGCGCGTGTAGCGAGACCATGAACCAGACCCTTCGTTTTCCTGCCGAATGGGAAGCCCAGAGCGGCGTCCTGATTGCCTGGCCCACCGCCGACACCGACTGGGCCGACCGCCTGGGCCAGGTGGAAGAGACCTACATCGCCCTCGTTGCGGCGATCACCCGCTTCCAGCCGGTGCTGATCTGCGTGGCCGACGATGACGTGGAGACCTATGCCGAGATGCGGCTGCGCTCCAACCGCATCGACATGGACAAGGTCCACTTCACCACCGCCGCGTACGACGATACCTGGCTGCGTGATTCGGGCCCGATCACCCTGCGCCGCGCCGACGGCAGCTTCCAGCTGCTGGACTTCCGCTTCACCGGCTGGGGCGGCAAGTTCGATGCCACCCTCGATGACCAGCTGGTTGGCGTGCTCGACCAGGCCGGCGTGTTCAACGATGCGGCGGTGCGCAGCATTCCGTTCGCACTGGAAGGCGGCGGCATCGAGACCGATGGTGAAGGCACCCTGCTGACCACCTGGAAGTGCCTGCACGAGCGCCATCCCGACCGTGACCGCGACAGCCTGAGCGCCGACCTGGCGAACTGGCTGGAGCAGGAACGCGTGCTGTGGCTGGATCATGGCTACCTGGAAGGCGACGACACCGACGCCCATATCGACACCCTCGCCCGCTTCGCCTCGGCCGACAGCATCGTCTACCAGGCCTGCGACGACGCCAGCGATTCGCACTACGCCGAGCTGCAGGCGATGGGCGCCGAGCTGGCCGCGTTGCGCACGGCTGACGGAAAGCCGTACCGCCTGTTCCCGTTGCCGTGGGCAAAGCCGGTGATCGATGAAGGCCGCCGCCTGGCTGCTTCGTATGCCAATTACCTGATCGTCAACGGCGCGGTGCTGATGCCGGCCTATGGCGACCCGGCCGACGACCTGGCCCGCGACGTGCTGGCACAGGCCCACCCGGGCCGCGAGATCGTGCAGGTGCCCTGCCGCTCGCTGATCTGGCAGAACGGCAGCCTGCACTGCATCACCATGCAGCTGCYGGCCGGGCTGTTGAAGGCATAAACCACGGTAGTGCCGGCCGCTGGCCGGCAACCAAGGCAATGCCTGATGGATTGACGGAGTTGCCGG
>NZ_JBFRFE010000543.1:0-3049 GCF_052114665.1 Stenotrophomonas sp. 2YAF22
CAGTGCTTCGCAAGCAAAGCGCCCTCACCCTTGGGGGCTTGGCCGCGGCATCCATGCCGCGGACACCCCCGCAACCGGACCCACCCCGCCTTCGGCGGGTTCCGGCTGCTGTTGGTGGGTGTCGACCTTGGTCGACACGGTAGATCCACGCCATGCGTGGATACGGGAAAATGATCTGCCCATGAAAAAAGCCCGCCGGAATCCGGCGGGCTTTTTGTTTCCAGCATTGGCGTGGAACTCAGGCCCAGCCGAGCAGCTCGAACAGCTTCAGGATCAGGTAGGCGCAGCCGCCCGCCGCCGGGATGGTCAGGATCCATGCCCAGACGATGCGCTCGATCACGCCCAGACGCAGCGAACGCGGGTTCTTGGCAAAGCCGACGCCCATGATCGCGGTCGAGATGCTGTGGGTGGTCGACACCGGCATGCCGAAGTGGGCAGCCACGGTCAGCACGGTGGCCGAGCTGGTTTCCGCAGCGAAACCGTGGATCGGATGCAGCTTGACCATCTTGTGGCCCAGGGTCTTGATGATCTTCCAGCCGCCCGAGGCGGTACCGGCGGCCATCACCACGGCGCAGGTCAGCACGATCCACATGGCAATGCCATCACCGGCGTGCGCGTCCGGATGCATGAAGGCCAGCCACGACGGCAGGTCGTTCAACGCGCCGGTCGCTTCGGCACCGATCAGGGTCATCGCGATGATGCCCATGGTCTTCTGCGCATCGTTGTGGCCGTGGGCAAAGCCCATGTAGGCCGCCGAGGCGATCTGTGCCTTGCCGAAGAAGGCATTGACGATGCGCGGGCGTGCCAGTCGGCCGATTGCGCCGCCGATCTTGGCCAGGCCGGCGATCAGTGCCCACAGCAGCACCATCACCACGATACCGAGCAGGAAGCCGGCAATCGGCGAGGTGATCATCGGCACGAACACCTTCCACAGCAGGCCCTTGTTCTGCGCCCAGCTACCGAAGCGTTCCGACCAGATCAGCGCGTCCCAGTTGTTGTGGGCGGCGGCGAGGCCGGCACCACACAGGCCGCCGATCAGTGCGTGCGAGGACGAGGACGGCAGGCCCTTCCACCACGTGATCAGGTTCCAGATGATGCCGCCCAGCAGCGCGCACAGGATCACCTGCGGGGTCACATCGACCACGTTGGTGTTGAGCAGGCCCGACGCAATGGTCAGGGCCACGGCGGTGCCGGTCAGCGCACCCAGCAGGTTCATGAACGCGGCGAGCATCACCGCCCAACCGGGCGAGAGCACCTTGGTCGCCACCACGGTGGCGATGGAGTTGGCGGTGTCGTGGAAGCCGTTGATGAACTCGAAAACGAGCGCGGCCAGGATCACCACCAGAACGAGGGTCAGCATGCTGTGGCGTCCGTCAGCTGTTCTTCAACACGATCTGGTAGGCCACCACGCCGGCTTCGCGGCAGCGGTCGATGGCCTTTTCCAGGATCTCGAAGAATTCCTTCAGCAGGAACATCTGCAGGTTGTCCAGGCGACCGGAATAGATGTCGCGGTACAGCTCGAGCATCAGGCGGTCGGCTTCGTTTTCCAGCGAACGCAGACGCTCGTTGAGCGCGGTCATCCGGTCCAGGTTCATGTGGCGCAGGTCGGCGACCATCTCCACCACCACGCCAGCGGCCTGCTCCAGCATCGCCGCGCGCGGCGCGAAGTCGATGTGTTCCAGGTGGGTCGTGGCCAGCGAATAGCGATCGGCGAACTTCTCGATCTGCTTGGGAATCTTGTACAGGGCCGAGCCCAGCGCTTCGATGTCTTCGCGCTCGATCGGGGTCATGAAGCTGTCCACCAGCGCCTGGCTGATCTTGTCCGAGGCCGCGCGTTCGCGCAGACGGGCCAGCTTGAAGGCGTCCAGGGCGGGCTGGCGATCGGCGTCGCGCAGCATCGAATGCAGTGCCTTGGCGGCATCGGAAGCCGCGACGGCAGCCTCATCGAGCAGGGTGTAGAACTGTTTGCCGGAACCGAAAATGGTCTGCAGAGAGAACATTGAGAAACCTGTCAGCCGTCGCGGGAAGGACGGCACCAGTGCGAATTATGACGGCTAGATGACCATCACGGGTATCCCTGGCCCTTTTCGGGGGTCGGGACGCCCAAAACTGAACAGGCATTTGCCACCCAGCCACGGCCCTTTGCTAAGATGCCAGCGCGCCTTCGGGCGCACCTTATGGACGACGACCCTTATCCCCCAGCGCCGCGCCGGACCCCGTTCCTGAGCGCCTGCCGCCATCGCAAGCACCCGCCCTCCCTGTCACCAACCGGGGACGATGCCCGTGTTTGAAATGATCCTGATTGTTTTCGCGCTTGTTCTGCTGAACGGCTTCTTTGCCATGTCCGAGATGTCGGTCATGACCTCGCGCAAGAGCCGGCTGAAGCAGCTGGCCGGCACCTCCAAGCGCGCGGCCAAGGCCCTGGAACTGTCGGAGAAGCCGGAAGCCTTCCTGTCCACCGTCCAGATCGGCATCACCGTAATCGGCGTGCTGACCGGCTTCCTCGGCGGCGAAGCACTGGGTGAGGCCATCGGCGGCTGGATCCAGGGGCTGATGCCGGGCTTCGCCTATGCCGGTGCGGTTGGCAAGGCGCTGGCGGTCACCTTCATCACCTTCATCACGCTGATCTTCGGCGAACTGGTGCCCAAGCGCCTGGCCCTGACCCGTTCAGAGGACATCGCCGGGCTGGTGGCGCTACCGATGAGCTGGCTGGCCAAGCTGGCCTTCCCCTTCGTCTGGCTGCTGTCCAAGACCACCCAGCTGGTGCTGCGCCTGTTCGGCCTGGGCAAGGACGAGGTCGCGTCGGTGACCGAAGAGGAGATCCGCATGCTGGTGGCCGAGAGCCACGAGGCCGGCGTGATCGACAGCCACGAGCGCGACATGATGAACCGCGTGATGCGCCTGGGCGACCGCACCGCCGACAGCCTGATGACCCCGCGCAACCGGATCGCCTGGCTGGACACCCTGGGTGGCCTGGACAAGAACCTGGAGATCATGGCCGAGCACGAGTTCTCGCGGTACCCGGTGTACCGCGACAACGACATGGACG